>CACFEW010000011.1 GCA_902565385.1 uncultured Pelagibacteraceae bacterium
TTCCATTCGCACTCTAATTGGGATGGATCAAGTTTCAATTTTCCGTGCGATATAATACTTTTATTTTCCTCAAGAGTTTCTTTGGAATCTTTTTTTCTAAGTTGAACTCTAATTCTTTCAATTAAAACTTTAATTGAAAAACCACCTGATTTTTTTACGAAATCATCAGCACCTAATTTGAGTCCTAGTAATTCGTCAATTTCATCATCTTTAGAAGTCAAAAAAATAACTGGTAATGAGGTTTTTTTTCTCAATTTCTTGAGCAATTCCTCACCGTCCATTTTTGGCATTTTTATATCAACAATAGCTAGATCTGGCGGTGTCCTAGTTAATCCAATTAATGCACTCTCTCCATCAATATAAGTCTGAACTTTAAAACCTTCTTTTTCAAGAGCAATGCTTAAGCTGGTTAGAATATTTCTGTCATCATCTACTAAGGCAATTGTTTGTTTTTGCATACTTAATTATAAAAATACTAAATTGTTCTAATTTGGGCAAATAAATTAATGTAATGTACCCCAATTTTCTCCCGTGTTTAAATCTACTGTAAGAGGTATTGAGAAAGAATGTTGATCACTCTCAGCAACGCTAGACATTTCTTCAATTATCACTTTGGATATTTTTTTTACTTCATTTTTTGGACTTTCAAAAATTAGTTCATCATGGATTTGAAGTAACATCTTTGTTTTGTTGAGTTTTTGCTCTTTTAATTTTTTATCAATTCTTATCATTGCTAATCTCATTATTTCAGCAGCCGACCCTTGTATTGGAGCATTAATTGCTGCACGTTCTTGAAAATTTCTCACATTATAGTTTTTATCATTTATATTTATAAAATGAGATCTTCTTCCAAAAATATTACTTACATAACCACTTTTTCTACAAAATTTAATTGTTCGATCCATATAAACTTTTATTTCAGGGAACTTTGAGAAATATGAATTTAAAAACTCTTCAGCTTCAAAATTAGAGACATTTATTTGCTTCGCTAATCCATACTGCGAAATTCCATAAATTATTCCAAAGTTTATGGCTTTAGCCTTTCTTCTTTGTTCTTGATTCACCTTATTGATATCAATATTAAAAATTTGGCTAGCAGTTAGAGAGTGTATATCCTCATTATTTTGAAAAGCTTTTTTTAATTCTTTAACATCAGCCAAATCAGCTAAAATTCTCATTTCAATTTGATTATAGTCTGCAGAAATCAAAATATTATCCTTGTCAGCAACAAAAGCTTTACGAATATCTCTACCATCTTCTGATTTAATTGGAATATTTTGCAAGTTAGGATCACTTGAAGCTAATCGTCCTGTAGTCGTTGCTGCTAATAAAAAAGAAGTATGAACTTTTTTTGTATCAGGATTAATATGTTCGGGTAATGAGTCTGAATAGGTATTTTTTAGTTTTGAAACTTGCCGCCAGTCCAGGACTAATTGCGGAAATTTATGACCTTTAAAAGCGAGATCTTCTAATACTGAGGCACTTGTTGCAAAACTTCCCTTTTTAGTTTTTTTTAAGTCTGCAATCTTAAGATCATTATATAGAATTTCACCGAGTTGTTTTGGAGAAGCAATATTAAACTCTTTCTTGGAGAGTTTAAAAACTTCTTTCTGAATTTTTTCGATCTTTTTTTCAAATTTAGTAGATAATGTTTTGAGAAACTTTTTATCAACTTTAATACCGTGTATTTCCATATCAGCTAAAATTCTAAGTAATGGCTTTTCAAAAATTTCATAAATATTAATCATTTTTTCCTCTTTCAAACTTTTATAGAATTTTTTATATAGTCTATAAGTTATGTCAGCGTCCTCGGCGGCATAATCTTTTGCTTTTTCTAAATCGACTTCACTAAAATTTATCTGTTTCTTTCCAGAACCAACTAATTCTTTGTATTTTATTGTTTTATGATTCAGGTGGATTTCAGATAACGTATCCATGTTGTGTCTATTTTTTCCAGCATCAAGCACATAAGACATAAGCATGGTATCCTCCATCGCTGATAGCGTTATCCCATGATTAAAAAATACAATAAAATCAAATTTAATGTTCTGACCTATTTTTTTGATACTTGGATCTTCAAGTAAAGGTTTTAATTTTTTAAGCACTATGTCTTTATCAATGCACTCATTTGAATTATGTCCTATTGGTATATAACAAGCTTTTCCAATCTTAGAGCTCAAAGATACTCCAACTAAATCAGCTTGATGAGGATCTAAAGAATTTGTTTCTGTATCAACTGCAACTTCTCCTATTTCTTCAGCCTCCTTAATCCATCCATCAATTTTACTGTGCTCTGTTATTAGAAAATAATTTTTTTTATCAATTTCAACTTTTTTTTCCTTTAATCGAATATCTTTTTTTTCACCACTAAAATCTGGTTCCCCATAAGCAGAAATAGCAGAGCTAAGTAACCTATTAAATTCCATTTCTCTTAGAAATTTATAAAGTTTATCTTTATCAATTCTTTTTAATTCAAAATCATTGAGTTTCATTTCAATTGGAGCATCGTGCTTTAATGTTACTAATTTTTTACTTATTAAAGCTTTATCTTTGTTGTTTAGTAAAGTCTCTCTTCTCTTATTTTGTTTGATTTCATCTGCTGATCTTAAAAGTGTCTCTAAATCACCATACTTATTAATTAATTCTGCTGCAGTTTTTACACCAATTCCAGGAACACCAGGAACGTTATCACTGCTATCCCCAGCTAGAGCCTGAACATCTATAACTTTATCTGGATCTACTCCAAATTTGTTTTTTACATCCTCATTAGAGATGAACTTATTTTTCATTGGATCAAAAATACGAACATCTTTTCTATATAATTGCATTAAATCTTTATCTGATGAAACTATTGTTACCTTTGCCCCTTTTTTTAAAATCTGATCAACATAAGTTGCAATTAAATCGTCTGCTTCATAATTAACTAATTCAACAGAGGGTAAATTAAAGGCTAAAACTGATTTTCTTATATATTCAAATTGTGGTGCTAAGTCATCTGGTGCCTCAGATCGATTAGCTTTGTAATCACTATAGATTTCATTTCTAAAAGTCTTTCTCGCTGAGTCAAAAATAACAGCAAAATGAGTTGGTTTCTGTAGATTTTCATTTGATTTTGAGTCTTCAAGAAGTTTAAACAACATGCTGCAAAAACCACTTACTGCTCCAGTCGGTAATCCATCACTTTTTCGAGTTAATGGTGGTAAGGCATAATAAGCTCTAAATATATAACCTGATCCATCAATTAGATAAAAATGATCTGTTTTTTGAATCTTATTCATTAAAATTTAATATAGATTAAAGATAAAAATAAGAGTATTATTTTTTATGGAACTTATAAAGCAAAATACTCAAAACCAGCTTGTAAAATCATTATTGGTTATCTTTATAGGTTCAATAATTCTTACAATTTCCGCCAAAATCAAGATACCTTTTTATCCAGTTCCAATGACTATGCAAACATTCATAGTTTTATTTTTAGGTATTAGCTTCGGATATAAAATAGCTCTAGCCACTGTAAGTTTATACTTATTAGAAGGTATATTGGGTTTACCAGTATTTTCTAATTCTCCTGAAAGAGGAATTGGTTTGGCTTATTTTACAGGTCCAACAATGGGGTATTTAATTGGATTTCTATCAGCTTGTTTTTTAGCCTCATTCATAAAAAATGATGATAATTATTTTTTAATTTTTTTTAAATTAATATTTTCAGTTTCAACAATTTATATTCTAGGTATTCTATGGCTAGGTACATTAATTGGTTGGGATAAACCTATTTTAAAATTAGGTGTATTGCCTTTTTTAGTTGCTGAAATTTTCAAAATTTGTCTACTTACTTTAATAGCAAAAAAAATTATAAAATTTAGAAAATTTATTTAGGCGATCTTTTAGATAATATTCTTTGAAGAGTTCTTCTGTGCATTTTAAGTCTTCTTGCAGTCTCAGAAACATTTCTATTACATAATTCAAATACTCTGTGAATATGTTCCCATTTAACCCGATCTGCTGACATTGGATTTTCAGGAGGTGCAGCTTTTTTCGATGGATCTGCTAATAACGCTTTTTCTACATCGTCTGCATCTGCTGGTTTAGCTAAATAGTCAATAGCACCCTCTTTGATTGCAGCTACAGCAGTTGGAATATTTCCGTATCCAGTTAGCATTATGATTCGACTTAGTGAGTTTGATGATTGAATTTCTTTTACAACCTCTAATCCATTTCCATCATTTAACCTAAGGTCAACTACCGCAAAACCTGGTTTTTTCACTTTAACCATGTCTTTACCTTTTTGCACACTCTCAGCTTGTAAGACCTCAAACCCCTTTTTTTCCATCGCTCTCGCCAATCTCTCCCTAAAAGGATTGTCATCATCCACTATTAATAAGGATTTATTGTCAAAATCAGCCAGATTTTGTAATGGAGCTTGGTTTTTCATGACCCATATATGGATATTTTTTTCCACAATTCAATAGGCCATTATTTGCTTTACATTGAATAACTATTCAATTAATTGCTCGAATATTAAAGTTTTTTTTAAATAAAAGACTTTTTTTTTGTTAAATTTTTTTTGGGGGGCATTTAAAATGCAAAAATTTAAGTCAGTTGAAGAATTAGTAAATCAACTGAAACCGGAAAAACCTGTCTATTGTATAAGGAAGAATTCTATTCTTTCTGCTTCAAAATTCTTTCAGAAGAAATTTCCAGGAAAAATACTATATGCTGTAAAAACTAATCCCCATCCTGAAGTTATCAAAACTTTGATAAGAAGTGGAATTAATCAATTTGATGTTGCGTCTATCGAAGAAATCAAAGCAGTGAGGAAATTCGATAATACTGCAAAATGTTCTTTTATGCATACTGTTAAAAGTAGAGAAAGCATAAAGGAAGCTTATTACAATTTTGGAGTAAAAACTTTCGCTTTAGATACTAAAGATGAATTAATAAAAATTATCGAAACAACAGACAATGCTAAAGATTTAGAATTATTTATTAGAGTTGCTGTTTCTAATGAGCATGCTGAAATAGATTTATCAAAAAAATTCGGTGCTTTGAATTCCGAAGCTTCAGGACTGTTAAGACTTGCAAAACTTCATTCAAAAAAAATTGGCTTAAGTTTTCATGTTGGTTCCCAATGTATGCATCCAATTTCATACTCTAAAGGAATTAATGAAGTGGGAAATATAATTAAAAAAACTAAAATAATTCCAGATTATATTAATATCGGTGGAGGCTTCCCGACAATTTATCCTGATCTTGTGCCTCTATCTTTGGAAAGTTATATGGAGGAAATTAAAAAAAGTTTAGAAAATTTAAATCTAAAGAGTATGCCTCAAATAATTTGTGAACCTGGGAGAGCTTTGGTTGCAGAAAGTGGATCAACAATCGTAAGAGTTAATTTGAGAAAAAAACAAAAACTTTATATTAATGATGGTACTTACGGTACACTTTTTGATGCTGGAACACCTAATATAGTTTTTCCATCAAAATTAATTAAAGAAAATTCAAGTAAGATTATTTCCAAGAAAATGACTGCATTTGATTTTTATGGACCAACATGTGACAGTATGGATTATATGAAAGGTCCCTTCCTACTTCCTAATAATATTAAAGAAAATGATTACATTGAACTTGGTCAATTAGGGTCATATGGTTTAACTTTTAGAACTCAATTTAATGGTTATTACTCTAATGAGATTTATGAAGTTGAGGATAAACCAATAATGTCTATGTATGATAAGAATTCAGACAAAGCTACTCTAGTTGCTTAATGTCAGAAAATAAAAATCTTGGTCACAACAGTAAAAAAGATTTCTTAAAAAAACCTGTAGAGCATATTGATATTACATCTTTCGATTCTAGAAAAATTATCTCTTCCATGGAAAAAATGTCTTTTGTTTCAAGAGAAACAGCAAACGCAGCCAATATTTATAATGAAATGTTGAAAGACAAAGAATGTACAATTTTTTTAACATTAGCAGGTTCAACATCTGCTGCCGGTTGTATGAATATTTATAAAGATTTAGTTAAATATAATATGGTAGATGCAATAGTGGCGACTGGCGCCTCAATAATTGACATGGATTTTTTTGAAGCTCTTGGTTTTAAACACTATCAAGGGTCTCAATTCCAAGATGATACTGAATTAAGAAAAAATTATATCGATAGAATTTACGACACATACATAGACGAAGATGAGTTACAGATTTGTGATAAAAAAATATGTGAAATCGCGGATACCTTGGAACCTAAAAGCTATACATCCAGAGAATTTATTAAAGAAATGGGTAAATATTTAAAAAAAAATTCTATTAAAAAAGACTCTTTGATTGAAACAGCATACGATAATGATGTTCCAATTTTTTGCCCTGCTTTCACCGACTCCAGTGCTGGATTTGGTTTAGTTATACATCAAGAAAAAAATCCAAAAAAGCATATGACAATTGACTCTATAAGAGAATTTAGAGAATTGACTGAAATTAAAATACGCTCGAAGGGATCAGGTTTATTTATGATTGGTGGTGGTGTTCCAAAAAATTTTATTCAAGACACCGTAATTTGCGCTGAACTATTAGGCAAGGAGGTTGACATGCATAAATATGCGGTGCAAATCACAGTTGCCGACTCTAGAGACGGTGCATGCAGTAGTTCAACATTAAAGGAAGCAAGTTCATGGGGTAAAGTTGATGTCACAAAAGAACAAATGGTATTTGCTGAAGCCACTAGTGTATTACCCCTAATAGCTAGCGACGCTTATCACAGAGGTGAGTGGAAAAATAGGGATAAGAAAAAATTCACAAAAATTTTTGAGTAAAAATTGAAATATTTATCAAATAAAAATGGATTTTTAGGAGTCGACAATAAATTTAATTTCAAAGAAAAGGTTGTTGTTGTTCCATTTGGACTTGAGAAAACTGTTAGTTATGGTGGTGGCACCAGAAACGGACCTAAAGAAATTATAAAGGCTTCTCATCAAGTGGAATTATATGATGAAGAGCTAAATTGTGAACCTTATAAAAAAATTGGGATTAAAACATTAAAGCCCTTTAAGATTCATAGAAATATCAAAAAGGCTCTCGAGAAAATGTCAAATATAAATAAAGAAATTTTAGATAAAAGACTTTTTCCAATCACGTTTGGAGGAGAACATTCAATTACACCTGGATGTATTTATCCATTTGTCAAAAAATACAAAAAAATTTGTCTCTTACATTTCGATGCGCATGCTGATTTAAGAAATAGTTACAATGGTGAAAAATTCTCTCATGCATCAGCAATAAGAAGGTGCTTAGACCATAAAAATATATCATTAATATCTTTTGGGATCAGAAATATATCAGAGAGTGAAATTCCGTTTTTAAAAAAGAATAAATCAAGAATAAATATTTTTTGGGCAAAAGATAAATCAAAGTGGGATTTAACAAAATTTAAAAAACTTATAAAAAATAAAACAGTTTATTTAACATTTGATGTTGATGGTTTCGACTCAAGTATCATGCCGGCCACTGGGACTCCTGAACCTGGTGGATTATTATGGGATGAAACACTCAATATAATTAAAATTGCTGCAAAAAATTCAAACATTGTTGGTGCTGACATCAATGAATTAGCACCTATTAAAGGTTTTAATTCATATAACTTTCTTGTTGCAAAGCTCGCTTATAAAATATTGTCTTATAGGTTTTTGATTTAAGCTTTAATTGGCTTAAAAGTTTTTAAAAGTAATCTAAATGGTATTAACATGATCAAAGCTACTATTACTTTTACAATCAAATCTCCGAGAGAAAGTGTAACCCATGGCACGCCAGTCCCATAAAATGATATTGAAAAAAACAAAAATGTATCGATTGTTGAGCCAATCATTGAGGATGTTAATGGTGCAACAAACCATTCTTTCTTTCTTAATCTGTCAAATATTTGGACATCTAATAATTGTGCAGTTAAAAATGCAATTCCAGACCCAATAGCTATACGAATAGATATAAGGTCTGCAAAATCAGTAGAAAATAAAACTGTAAAACCAATTCCTAGTACAAAGCCAAAATATACAATTTTTCTTGCAACTCTTTTTCCATAAGATCTATTAGCTAAATCTGTAATTAAAAAAGCGATCGGATAAGAGAAAGCTCCGTAAGTTAATATTTCATTTAAACCATAATAATTAATTGGAAATTGAACAAGATAATTTGAGGATAGGACAACAACACCCATCAAAAATGATAGAAGTAAAAATGATTTACTCATTAAGCTGTTTTAGATTGTGCAGTTTTTTTTTGAAATGGAGATTTAATTAATAAACTTTTTTTTAGTTTTTTTAATCTAGGAGATAAATTTTTATTTTTTACAGATTTTAGAAATTCATCAAAACTACCTTTTTTATCTACTGATCTAACCCCTGCATTACTCACTGTTAATTTTAAGCTTCTTTTTAAAAGTTCACTTGTAAATTTTACTTTTTTTAAATTAGGTAAGAATCTTCTTTTTGTTTTATTGTTAGCATGACTAACGTTATGACCTTTCATTGGATTTTTCCCAGTTAATTCACATTTTTTTGTCATAATTTGTTCGACTATATAAAGTGAGATATTGATGGCGTCAAGTTTATTAGATTATTCTAATCCTTTTTTCCTACTATTTCATTAAAGTTTTTTACACCATCTTTTAATAGTATTTCCTTTAGTTCTTTTTTAATTAGACCAACAATATTTGGACCTCTAAAAACCATACCTGTATAAAGTTGTAAATAATCAGCTCCAGCTAAAAATTTTTGATAAGCAGATCTGCCAGAGTCCACACCACCTACGCCTATAATTTTAATTCTGCCTTTTAAAACTTTATAAAATTTTCTGATTAACTCTGAGGACTTTAACTCAATAGGTTTCCCGGATAATCCTCCTTTTTGATGGCTTTGAGTATTTTGTAAATTTTCTCTTGTTGTATCAGATGTGTTAGAAATTATAGCAGCTTCTATCTTGTTATCTAAAAGCACTTCAGAAATTTTCATAATTTCTTTATCATTAATATCTGGTGATACTTTTACCGCTATAGGTGTTTTGGAGTTAAGATTTCTCTTCTCTTTTTCTATTAGTTTTAAAAGATCATCTAATTTTTTTTGATCGTGAAAGTTTCTTAAATCTTCAGTGTTTGGTGAGGAAATATTAACAGTGATATAATCAGAGACCCCGTTAAACATTTTTAAACACTGTATATAATCATTTGTTCTATCTTCTGAGTCTTTATTAGGTCCAATATTTATTCCAAGTAATCCAGTTGGATTATTTCTTTTAATTCGATCTGCAATATTTTTTGAACCTAGATTATTGAAACCAAGTCTATTTATCAGGGCCTCATCTTCTACTAGTCTAAAAACTCTAGGTTTGGGGTTTCCGTATTGTTCTAATGGTGTAACAGTTCCTACTTCGACAAAACCAAACCCTAAATTGAACAATGAATTATATACTTCGGCATTCTTATCAAATCCTGCTGCCATACCAATTGGATTTTCTATTTCTTTATTAAATAATTTAGTCTTAAAAAGAGGATTATTTTTTTCTTCATCTAAAATATTTGGAATAAAATTAAATTTTAGTGACTTTATCGCTAAACTATGAGCCGTCTCGGGATCTAATTTAAAAATTAAAGATCTTAAATTTGAAAACATTATTTAATTTTATTTAATATAAGATCTTTTGTTTCTTTCACACCAAAAAAACTTATAAAAAAACCCATCCTTGGTCCATTTTCGTCTCCAAAAACTACTTCATAAATTAATTTAAACCAATCTCGAAGGTTCTCAGTGTATCCATTTTCTTTACCAGTCGAATATATCATTGTTTGAATATCTTCTGGTTTCATTTTGTCGTCACATTTATCTAAAGTTTTTACCAGAGCTTCTAAAGCTTTTTTTTCTTCACCATTAGGCTTTTTATATTTTTTTTTCAATTTTATTACGTCGTTAAAATATTTTATTGCATAGCCTACTAAATTATCAAAGATAGGATTATCTTTCTCAGAAATGTCTTTTTTATATTTTTTAACAAATTTCCAAAGAAGTTCTTTGCTGTCAGCATTACTTGTTTCGACCAAGTTTAATAACATCGAAAACGACATAATCATATTTTCTTTAGGCACCAAACTATTATGAACATGCCACACAGGATTCATAAGTAGCTGCAACTCATTTTGATTTTTTGCTTTCTCAATCAAATCCAAATAATCATCGACAGTTTTTGAAACTATTTCTTTGTAAAGTTTTTTTGCTCTTTTTGGATTTTGATACATATACAGCGACAAACTTTCAGGAGAAGCATACTCTAGCCATTGATCAATAGTAATGCCGTTTCCCTTTGATTTTGAAATCTTCTCTCCTTTTTCATCCAAAAATAGTTCATATGCAAACCCTGAGGGATTTGTTTTTCCAATCAATTTGATAATTTTTGTTGAAAGTATTGCACTCTCTATGAGATCTTTTCCATACATTTCAAAATCAACATCTAGTGCATACCATCTCATAGCCCAATCGACTTTCCACTGTAATTTACAATTTCCATCATAAATGCTTGTTTCCAAATCTTTTCCATTATTATCAAAAACAATAATAGATTTTTCTTTATTAATATTTTTTACAGGTATTTCTAGAACATGACCTGTAACCGGACAAATTGGAAGAAATGGACTATACGTTTTTTGTCTCTCTTTTCCTAGTGTAGGAAGTATTATATTCATTATACCATCATAATTCTCTAAAATAACTTGGAGAGAAGAGTTAAAGAAACCTGATTTATAAAGTGATGTTGAACTTTTAAAATTATATTTAAATTTAAAATTGTTTAAAAATTTTTTTAGCATTTCATTATTATGCTCACCAAAACTATTAAATTTTTGAAAGGGATCAGGCACATTAGTAAGCGGTTTGTGCAAATTTTTTTCTAATAATTCTTTTTGTGGAACGTTGTCAGGTACTTTTCTAAGACCATCCATATCATCTGAAAAAGTAATGATTTCAGTTGGTAAGTCAGTCAAATGTTTTAGTGCATTTACAATCATTGATGTCCTTGCAACTTCTCCAAAAGTTCCTATATGTGGAAGGCCACTAGGACCATAACCTGTTTGGAGAATTATTTTGCCTTTTTTTTCTATAAAAGATTTTCTTTCTCGAAGCATTTTTTTTGCTTCAACGAAAGGCCATGCACTTGTTTTATCAAAATTCTCTTTTTTAATCATGATTAATTCAAATAAAATCTTAAATTAACGCTTTAACTTATTCTTATAGAGTTGAAATTTATTTACCATAAAATAATGTTCTATCAAAATGTCTAATTATAAAACTGTTTTTTTTACACTTGGAATTCTTCAAATAATTCTTGGAATTTTTATGTTGATCCCAATATTTGTTCAATTTTTTTTTAATGAAATTGACTCCTCTTTTTTTGGTGCCTCAATTATTACAATTATTTTTGGTACGCTATTTTTTTTATCTAATCTTGATCATGATAAGAAGTTAAATTTACAGCAAGCTTTTTTATTGACCGCGTTATCTTGGCTAAGTATCGCAATTTTTGGTTCACTTCCTCTAATATTTTCTAAAGTCAATTTTTCGTTTACCAATGCATTTTTTGAGAGTATGTCAGGCATTACAACAACTGGTTCAACAATCATTCCAAACTTAGAGGAGATGCCCAAAGCAATTTTGCTTTGGAGAGCAATTCTTCAATGGTTGGGTGGTATTGGAATAATTGTTATGGCGATCACTTTGATGCCAATAATGAATGTTGGTGGTATGCAATTATTCAAAATTTCTAACAGTGACTCATCAGAAAAAATTCTTCCTAAATCGAAAGAAATTGCGTTGAGATTAATTTACATTTATTCAGGTCTCACTACTCTTTGCGCAATATCATATAAAATTCTTGGGATGAATACTTTTGATAGTATAACCCATTCTATGACAACAATAGCAACTGGGGGTTTTTCAAACTATAACGAGTCCATTGGTTTCTTTAATAGTTTTTCAATAGAAATTTCAGCAATGATTTTTATTATCTTGGGAAGTTTACCTTTTATCGCTTATATCAAATTCTTAAACGGTAATAAAAGAATATTTTTTTCAGATATTCAAATTAGAACTTTTTTGAAAATAATCTTAATAAGTATTCTGATCTTATCAATTTATTTGTTTTTAGATAAATCGTCTGAACTAAACTTCAGAACAGTTTTATTCAATGTAATATCAATTTTGACAGGCACTGGATATGTAAATGCACAATTTGATAACTGGGGTGGATTTCCTTTAATTATATTTATAGGTTTAATGTTTATCGGTGGATGTGCTGGCTCAACGACCTGTGGTATTAAAATATTTAGATTTCAAATACTTTATTCATTTGTTTTGAATCAACTTAAAAAGATTATTTATCCCAAAGGAATTTTCGTTCTAAAATATAACCAAAGTCCTGTTGATGATAAATTTACTGCATCAATTATCTCTTTCATTTATATGTACTTGGTAATTTTTTTTGTGATTACAGCATTATTATCTTTGACAGGTCTTGACTTTATTACTTCAATTTCTGGTGCTGCAACATCTATCTCAAATGTAGGACCTGGCCTAGGTTCGACTATTGGGCCAAACGGAAATTTTTCATCACTACCTGATATCTCTAAGTGGATTTTAAGTTTTGGTATGATTTTGGGGAGATTAGAATTATTTGCAATTCTTGTATTATTTTTACCATCTTTTTGGAGGAATTAAATTTGATAGAAATTAAAAAAAACTCTTTGTCTGAAATGTTCTCGGTTTATTTTGACAAAAGAATGCTCAAAATTTTATTGCTTGGTGCAATATCAGGTTTTCCATGGGTTTTGATTGGAAGTAGTCTTAGTTTATGGTTAAAAGAAGATGGACTAAGCAGATCAACTGTTGGATGGGCTGGATTAATTTTTGCAGTTTACGCATTTAATTATTTATGGGCACCTTTAATAGATAGAATACAAATACCATATTTAACAAAAAAAATAGGTCACAGAAGAGGATGGATTGTTTTGATGCAAATTATCATCTTACTCTCACTTGCTCTTTGGAGTTTACTCGATCCATCTGAAAATTTAGCTTTGGTTGTTTCAGTAGGCTTAATAATTGCTATAGCATCATCAACTCAAGATATAACAGTTGATGCTTTAAGAATTGAACAGATTGGTGAGGATGAGGGAAAATCCATGGCTGCTGGAGCCGCAATGGCGGTTGTCGGTTGGTGGACAGGATATAAGTTAGGTGGGGTACTATCATTATTTGCAGCAGATATTCTTCAAAACATTGGTTTTGAAAATTATTGGCAACTAACTTTCTTAATTTTGGGGATTTTAGTAATTTTAATGAACATTGGCTTAATGTTCATTGACGAGTCTGGAAATTTAGAGAGACAAGATCAACAAAAAGAAAATGACAAATTAATATCATCTCAATTTAAAAATCAAAATATATTTACAAAATTGATAACCTGGGTTGCTGGAACAATAAGTGGCCCAATCATTAGTTTTTTTAAAAAAAATGGCTTTTCAATTGCTTTAGGGATTTTAGGATTTGTTTTTTTATTTAAAGTGGGAGAGGCATTTCTTGGAAGGATGTCTATAATTTTTTATAAAGAAATAGGTTTTAGTAAATCAGATATCGCTATTTACTCTAAAACGTTAGGTTGGATTACTACTGTGACGTTTACTCTTTTAGGTGGGCTTTTTGTAATAAGATCCGGGGTGTTAAAAGCAATGTTTTTTGCTGGAGTTATGATGGCAAGTACAAACCTTTTGTTCAGTGTATTGGCCTGGAGCGATAAATCAGAATTTTTATTTGCTATTGCAGTTATTTTTGATGATATAGCTGCTGCATTTGCAACAGTAGCTTTTGTAGCCTTTATATCTATGCTCGTAGACAGAGCCTATACAGCAACTCAATATGCGCTCTTAGCCTCAATAGGCACCGCTGGTAGAACAACTTTAGCCTCCTCCTCTGGTGCCCTTGTTGATTGGTTAAATGGTGATTGGGGAATATTTTTCATTTTGACTGCGCTAATGGTAATTCCTTCATTAATAATCCTATGGTTCATGAAAAATAAACTACAACTAAGTGAAAAATAATTTTTTAAATAAACCTGTAGCTAACATTTACTTTAAACCGTCTCATAATTCTGAGGTAGTTTCACAAATTTTATATGGAGAGAAATTTAAGATTCTATTGAAAAGAAAAAAGTATATAAAAATAAAAACTCATTATGACAATTATATTGGATATATAAAAAAAGGTAAATTTTTAGAAAATTTTAAACCCTCATATAAAATTTCAAAAATTAAATCTAGAATTTTCTTTAAAAGAGATAAAAGATTTTTGTCCTCAAACCATTATCTATATTATGGATCTGGTGTGTGTAAACGAAATGCAAATAAAAAGTATATAGAATTTGAAAAAAATAAATGGATCAAAAAAAGTGATATCAAAAATATTGATCATCATGAGAAAAATTATATCAAAATATTCAAATTCTTTTTAAACACAAAATACTTATGGGGCGGAAAAACCTGTAATGGGATTGATTGTTCTGCATTAATTCAAATCTATTTTTATTACAACAGAATATTTTTTCCAAGAGATACAAAAGATCAAATTAGATTTTGTAAAAGAAAAAGAAATAAAAATCGACTTAAAGGAGATATCGTATTTTGGAAAGGACATGTTGGTATATGTCTAAATAAGTCTAGATTTATTCATGCTTATGGACCAAAAAAGAAGGTGATAATAATGCCAACAGGACAAACAATTAAATTAATTGATAAAACCGCAAATCTGAAAGTTAAAAAAGTGAGTAATATTAGTAATATTTAATCTCTACCAAAGTCAGGTTTGTTTACATCCTGTTTTAATTTAATAATTTTAGACCTAACTTTTTTAGTCTGAGATAATTTTTTTAAAATTGATTTATTATTTTTAGAATTTATATCTTTTTTGAAAGATTTTAAGTTTTTGATAAATAAGTCTATCGCTTTTGTAACATTAACCTTATTGTCAAAGAAAATATCTCTCCACATAATTTCATTTGAAGCAGCTATTCTTGAAAAATCTCTCAACCCCCCAGCACTGTATTTGATAAGCCCAAATTTGAGCATTTTTTCAAAATCTTGAGCCGATTTAACCAAATTATAGGCAATTAAATGTGGTAAATGACTTGTGATAGAAAAAACTTTGTCATGTTTTTCAGAGTTCATAATAACAGTTTTTGAGCCCATCTTTTTCCAAAAAGAAATTAAAAATTTTAAATTCTTAGGACTTGTTTTTTTATCCTTAATTAATACACACCATTTATCCTCAAACATATCAGCTTTTCCAAATTCTGGTCCACTCACCTCTGATCCAGCGATAGGGTGACTCCTTATCCAATTTACACCACGCTTCAAAAATTTTTTAATAATTTTTGATGACTCTATTTTTGAAGATCCCACATCAGTAATTAGTGTCTTTGGCGAAATAGTTTTATTAATTTTAATAATAAGTTTTTTATATTCGCTCGTTGATGTACAAACGATCACTAAGTTTGAATTTACCAAACCATCTTTAAGAGACTTAACAATTGTTCCAGGTAATCTAAGACTTTTTATTTTAGCGATATTAGATTTTGATTTTTCATAAATAAATATTTTTTTTGCTATTTTTTTTTTTGAAATCCTCCTTACTAAAGAAGAGCCTAATAACCCACAGCCTATAATTAATATATTTCTCATTTTCTAAATATATTTTGTGTTGCTTTGATAAATTTCATATTTTCCTCTTTTGACCCAATCGTTAATCTTAGCATATTTTTTATTTTATAACCTTCCTCAGTAGACCTTAAAATAATTCCCTTTTTTTTTAATTTTTCATAGAAACTATTAGCTCTTAGTTTGCATTTATTAAAATTCAGTAATAGAAAGTTAGCAGAAACTTTATTTGAGCTAATATCATAATTGCTCAAAAAATTTTTCAGTTTTGTTGCATAAATATGATTATGTTTTACTGAACGTGAAATAAATTTTTTATCCTTAAGTGACTCAATAGCTGCTTTTTGAGCTACTTCATTAACATTGAATGGAGGTTTAATAACATTCAAAGCATCAATAATTTTTTTTGAACCATATCCCCAACCAATTCTTAAAGATGATAGTCCGTAGATTTTTGAGAATGTCCTTAATATAAAAACATTCTGCTTATTCTTGAATAAATCTAAACCAGATTTATAGTCTCTATTTTGCATGTACTCTGCATAAGCATCATCTACAACAAGTAAGATATTTTTTCTTAATCTTTTTCTTAAATCAATTAATTCAAAACTGTTCAAGTAAGTGCCAGTTGGATTATTTGGATTAGCAAGAAATACAATTTTAGTTTTATTGCTTACTTTTTTAATTATTTCTGAGACAGAAACTTTAAAATTTTTTTCTTTGGCAAAAACAACTTTTGCACCAACTATTTTTGCATATATTCTGTACATTAAAAAACTAAACTGAGGAAGAATTACTTCATCTTTTGGTCTAAGGAAAAGTTGGCATAACATTTGAATAACTTCGTCTGAACCAGCTCCACAAATTATTTTTTCTTTGTCACAACTAAATTTTTTTGAGATCTGACTTCGTAATTTTTTAGACTTTCCATCAGGATATCTGAAAAGACTTAATTTTTTATTTGATATTGCTTTCTTGGCCTTGGCACTTACTCCTAGAGCTGATTCATTTGCTGAAAGTTTAATGATTTTATTAAAACTCTTAATAGTTGATTTGCCAGGTTGATAAGCCTCAATATTAAATTTTTTAAATTTTATAGTTGTCATCTTTTAAATTTTAGCCTCTTTATAAATAAAATAACAATTTTTCATATAGAATTAGTTCAAATATTTTAAAAATTGACATACTAAATAACATCTTGTACAAAATTTATGCGCTGATTTACCTGAATTGCGAGCGCTTTAAAAAAACCGCTAAAAAAGTTTTTTTTCTCACAATTCAATAATTAGCTTTAATAATTATGAATATTAAAGAGAATATAAAAACGCTTGTTATTAAAAAACCATTGAAACTTGACTGTGGTAAAACTATTAATAATTTTCCACTCGCGTATGAAACTTATGGTTCGCTTAATAAAAATAAAGATAATGCAATCCTTGTTTTTCATGCGCTTACCGGTGATCAATTTGTTACGGGTATTAATCCCGTTACAAAAAAAGATGGTTGGTGGTCTTATGCAGTGGGTCCTAACAAATCAATAGATACAAATAAATATTTTGTTATTTGTGCAAATGTAATAGGAGGTTGTATGGGCTCATTTGGTCCAAGCCATAAAAATCCTGATACAAATAAAATTTACGGAACCGATTTTCCTGTAATTACTATTAATGACATGGTCAATGCACAAGTAAATTTATTAGATCATTTTGAGATAAAAAAACTTTTTTCAATTGTTGGTGGATCAATGGGAGGAATGCAAGTCTTACAATTTATTAGTAATTTTCCGGATAAAGCTAGTACAGTAGTGCCGATTGCATGTACCTCTAGTCATTCTGCTCAAAATATTGCTTTTAATGAGTTAGGCAGACAAGCGATAGCATCGGATCATAATTGGTCAGACGGAAAATATTTATCTAATAATACTCTTCCTGATAAAGGGTTATCAGTGGCGAGAATGGCTGCTCATATAACTTATTTGTCTAAAAAAGGTTTACAAGAAAAATTTGGAAGAAAACTTCAAGAAAGAGATGCTCTTAAATTTGGATTTGATGCAGATTTTCAAATAGAGAGTTATCTAAGATATCAGGGATCCGTTTTTGTAGATCGATTTGATGCTAATAGTTATCTTTATATTACAAGAGCAATGGATTATTTTGATCTAGTTAAACAATTTGATGGTAATTTATCTAATGCATTTAAAAAAACTAAGGCTAAGTTTTTTGTAATATCTTTCACCTCAGACTGGCTCTATCCAACTCAAGAAAATAAAGATATAGTGATCGCTCTTAATGCAATTGGTGCTGATGTTGGGTTTGTTGAAATAAAATCTGACAAAGGTCATGATTCTTTTTTATTAGATGTTCCAGACTTTTTGAAAACCCTTAAAAATTTTTTAGATAAATCTTACTCAGAGAGATAATAGTGAAGACAGAATATAAAATAATAGTCGATTTAATAGAAGAAAAAACAAGAGTTTTGGATGTTGGTTGTGATGATGGAATATTAATGGAGTCATTAAAAAAAAATAAAAATGTTGATGCGAGAGGAATTGAGATTTCAAAGGATAAAGTTCAAACCTGTGTATCAAAAGGACTTACTGTAATTGAAGGAAACGCGGAATTGGATTTAAAACAATTTCCAAATGATTCTTTTGATTATGTTGTTCTAGGTCAAACTTTACAAGCTTTCGTAAATCCTGAGATTGTTATAAAAGAACTTTTAAGAGTTGGAAAAAAAGCAATCATAACAATTCCAAATTTTGGTCATTGGAAAGTAAGATTAAATTTGCTTATCAAAGGAACAATGCCAATCACAGAATCATTACCAAATGAATGGTATAACACCCCAAATATTCATATGTGTACGATTAAAGATTTTGTTAAATTTTCAAAAATTATAAACTTTAAAATCTTTAAATCTTTAGCTCTGACAAATAAAAATATATCAAATATTAATAATGCTAATTTATTTTATAAAAATTTATTTGCAGAATTAGGTATATTCTTAATTGAAAAATAAGATGAGAATAGAAATAATTAAGTGTTTACAAGACAATTATAGTTACCTGTTAATCGATGACACTAAAAATATTGGATGTGTTGTTGACCCTGGTGAGGCAGCTCCAGTTATAAAATATGTTGAAAGTAATAATATTGATTTAAAATATATTCTTAATACTCATCATCATTATGATCATGTAGGTGGCAACTTAGAATTAAAGAAAAGATATAACTCTAAAATAGTTGGATTTAAAGAAGATAAAGATCGTATTCCAGAAATTGATGTGCTTGTGGAAGATAATCAAAAATGGAAAGGCGAAAATTTTGAAGCTAAAATTTATCACATACCAGGTCATACAAGTGGGCATATTGCCTTTCATTTTTTTTTGGAAAAAATAATTTTTACTGGGGATACTTTATTCTCTTTAGGATGTGGTAAAATTTTTGAGGGAACTTATGAACAGATGTTCAACTCATTAAAAAAAATAAAAGAACTTCCGAAAGACACTAAGATATATTGCGGCCATGAATATACATTACAAAATTCAAAATTTTGTGAGTCAAACGATCCTGATAATTCAAATTTGAAAAGCAAAATTGAGGAAATTAAAGAAAAAATAAAAAATGGCAATCCCACCATTCCATCAATTTTATCTGATGAAATGGAATGCAATATATTTCTTAAAGCTAAAGATGTTGAAAGTTTTTCAAAATTAAGAGATTTAAAGGATAATTTTTGATTTATAAAACTTGACTATAGGCTTGCTCAGACTATATTGCCTTAACAAAATTTAAAGTATTTATATGTCATTCGCAGTCATAAAAACAGGTGGTAAACAATACAAAGTGAAATCTGGAGAGATTTTGAAAATTGAGAAATTAACAGATATTAAAGCTAATTCAAAAATAGAATTTAATGAAATTTTAGCTTACGGAGATGACAGTAAAATAGAAGTTGGAGCCCCAATAGTAAATGGTGCAAAAGTTGAAGCTGACTTAATCAAAAATAGTAAAAATAGGACTGTATTAATTTTTAAAAAAAGAAGAAGACATAACTCAAGAAGAAAAAATGGGCATAGACAGGAATATTCTATGATTAGAATAAACAAAATTTTTTCAAAAGATGGTAAAATTCTCTCAGAAGCTGAAAAAGTTTCTAAAGTAACAAAAAAGACAGAAACAAAAAAAGAGGCTAGTAAATAACTAGGAATTAACTATGGCAACAAAAAAAGCAGGCGGATCTTCTAGAAATGGACGTGATAGTGCTGGGCGAAGACTTGGTGTCAAAAAGTACGGTGGACAATCTGTTATTCCTGGAAACATTATTGTAAGACAAAGGGGTACAAAAATATTTCCTGGAGAAAACGTAGGAATGGGTAAAGATCACTCAATTTTTTCAGTAATAAAAGGTAAAGTAGTTTTTAAAAAAACAAAGTCAGATAGAACTTTTGTTTCAGTAAAACCCAATTAATAGTACAACTTAACCTATTGTTGTATTATGAAATTCTTAGATCAAGTTAAAATTTATATTAAAGCTGGAAATGGTGGAGATGGTTCTCCAAGTTTCAGAAGAGAAAAATTTATAGAATTTGGTGGCCCAGATGGTGGTGATGGTGGAAAAGGAGGTTCAGTAATTTTAAAAGCTGAACAGAATTTAAATACTTTGATTGATTTTAGATATCAACAACATCATAAAGCTAAGAGAGGTGAGAACGGTGCAGGACAAAACCGAACAGGTAAGAGTGGTGAAGATTTAATTTTAAAGGTTCCCATAGGAACGCAAGTTTTTGAAGAGGACAACAAAACATTAATTTACGACTTTACGAAAATTAGTGAGGAATTTATCGCTGCTGCAGGTGGTAAAGGTGGATTGGGTAATACAAGATTCAAAAGTTCTACCAATAGGGCTCCAAGGAAATTTACAAAAGGAACTCAAGGAGAGGAGTTTACAATTTGGCTTCAATTGAAAACAATAGCTGATATTGGGATTATAGGATTACCTAATGCAGGTAAGTCAAGTTTATTAGCATCAGTTACTAATGCAAATCCTAAAATTGCAAACTATCAATTTACCACTTTAAATCCAAATTTAGGAGTAGCAAGTTATGATAATAAAGAAATTACGATCGCAGATATACCAGGATTAGTAGAAGGGGCTCATAAAGGTACAGGCCTTGGAATTCAGTTTTTGAAACATATTGAGAGATGTAAATCTCTTTTACATTTAATTGATATTACAAGTGAAGATTTAAAAAAAAGCTATCAACAAGTAAAAGATGAGCTTAAAAAATATAGTAACAAACTCACTAAAAAAAAAGAATTAATCGTGTTGAACAAAATAGATCTTATTGATGAAAAAGAGGTTAATCACATAATTAAAGATTTTAAAAAGAATACTAAATCAGAAGTTATTGCTTTATCAACATTCAATAAATCTTCAGTATCAAAAATCAAATCAAAATTATTGAATTATGTATCTTAAAAACTCAAAAAAAATTGTTATCAAAATCGGATCTTCACTTTTAGTTGACCAAGAAAAGAAAATAAGAAAAAAATGGCTCTCTAGCTTTGCGAAAGATATAAAAAAATTAAAATCGAATAATCAAAAAATTATAATTGTTTCTTCAGGCGCAATAGCCCTTGGATGTAAAAAAATGAATTATAATAAAAAAAATCTCAGGCTAGATAAAAGTCAAGCAATTGCATCTATTGGACAAATTGAATTGATGAATTTGTTCTTAGAAACGTTTTCAAAATATGAATTAAATATTTCTCAAATTTTACTTACTCTTGATGACACCGAGGAAAGAAGAAGATCAATTAATGCAAAAAGAACTTTTGAAAACTTATTCGATCTTGATTTCATCCCTATTGTTAATGAGAATGATACTATTGCAACATCTGAAATTAAATATGGAGATAATGATAGACTTGCTTCTAGAGTAGCTCAAATTACAAATGCAGATACCTTAATATTACTCTCAGATGTGGATGGTTTATACACAAAAAATCCAAAAAAATTCAAAGATGCTCAATTAATTAAGGAAGTGATTGATTTAGACAAAGTTGTTAAAAGTATAAATATCAAAGGTATGACAGAATTAGGAAGTGGTGGCATGAATACAAAAATCGAAGCTGCTAAAATTTGTAATTTAGCTGGTTGCAATATGGTAATAGCAAATGGGTTAGGTCTTAATCCTATCGATCGTATCCGGAGTGGAAATAACTGCACTTGGTTTATTTCTAAAATATCTAAAATGCACGCAAGGAAAAAGTGGATAATTAGCTCAATTTCTCCTAAGGGTGAACTTATAATTGATGATGGAGCAAAAAAAGCTCTTCATAGTGGAAAAAGTTTATTGGCGGCTGGAATTAAAAAAGTGGTCGGTAGATTTAATAAGGGAGATCATATTAAAATTTTAGATAATAAAAAAAAAGAGTTTGCTCGTGGACTTAGCTCTTTTTCATCCAAAGAAATAAATTTAATTATGGGCTGTCATTCGAATGAAATACAAAAAATTTTAGGATATGTGTCGAAATCTGAGGTAGTGCATAAAGATGATATGGTAGAAATATAATGAGAAAGATATTAATTAATATTGGAGAAAGATCAAAACAAGCTTTTGCTCAACCAATAAATACTTTTAAAAAAAATAAAGTTTTAAGTGATTATCTTAAAATGATTAAAAAAAATAAGCATTTAATTCTTAGAGAAAATAAAAAAGATGTAGATCGGGCTATCAAAATTAAGCTTAGAGATAATTTAATAAATCGACTTACTTTAAATGAAAAAAAAATTTTGGGTATTATTAATTCAATCCAAAAAATAATTAAGTTAAAGGATCCAACTTATAATGTTATTGAAAAATGGAAAAGACCTAATGGACTTTTATTTTCAAAAATATCAATCCCGATAGGAGTAATAGGTGTAATTTATGAAAGTAGACCAAATGTAACCTCGGATGTAGCATCATTATGTTTTAAATCTGGAAATCCAGTTATTTTAAAAGGTGGTTCTGAGGCCTTTTATTCTAATAAAATTTTATCAAATTTATTCAGAAAAGCTTTGAGGATTAATAAAGTTAATCAAAACTTTGTTCAATTCATCGATATAAAGAATAGAAAAGTGGTAGATTTTTTACTCACTAAAATGACTAATTTTATTGATGTAATCATACCAAGAGGGGGTAGAAATTTAGTTAAAAAAGTACAAAACATTTCTAAAATTCCAACTATTGGTCACTTAGAAGGTGTTTGTCATTCATATATAGATAAAGATGCGGATCCCAAAATTGCTACCAAAGTAATAGTAAATGCAAAATTAAGAAATACAGCGATTTGTGGAGCAACTGAAACAATTTTGCTTAATGAGCGTATAATCAAAAAGTTTGGAGCTAATATATTAAAGATATTAGAGGAAAAAGGTTGTCAGATTATTGGTGATAATAAAATACGAAAAATTTATAAAGGTAAAATCAAAAAAGCATCAATCAAAGATTGGTCAAAAGAATATTTGTCTGCTACCGTTTCTGTAAAATCTGTCAAAAACCTACAAGAGGCTATTTCTCATATTAATAAATATGGAACTATGCATACTGATTGTATTATTACTAAAAATAAAAAAACTGCTAAAAAATTTTTAACGGGAGTTAAAAGTTCAATTGCGATGCACAATACATCTACACAATTTGCAGATGGTGGTGAATTTGGGTTTGGTGGTGAGGTTGGAATTTCGACAAATGTTCTTCCACCAAGAGGCCCTGTAGGACTTGGACAACTAATTTCCTACAAATATCAAGTAACAAGTAATGGTAAAATTAGAAAGTAAATTGATTACAAGAAGAAACAAAATTGGGATCCTGGGTGGATCCTTCGATCCTGCACACAAAGGTCACTTAACTATCTCAAAAGAAGCAATTAAAAGATTTAAATTACGAAATGTTATTTGGGCAATAACAAAAAAAAATCCTTTTAAAAAAAAGACGCATACAAGTTTGAATAATAGAATCAAGCATTGCAAAAAAATTATTGGATCAAGTAAATTGATTAAAATAAAATTTTATGAGGACACAATTAAATCGAATAAAACTTTTGATTTGATAAATCATATTTCAAAGAACAAAAAAAACAGAATTTATTTTATAATGGGCGCTGATAATTTAATAAAATTTCACAAATGGTATAAATGGAAATTAATTTCACAGAAATGTAAAATAATAGTATTTGATAGGCATGGTTATAAAAAAAAATCATTAAATTCAACTACATATAAAAGATTAAATAGAGAAAATTTGAAATTTATTGAATTTGAAAAGGTCAATATTTCTTCTTCTCAATTGAGAAAAATTTGATATGGTTTAGTTAATTAATGGACAAAATTTCTGATTTAAAAAAAATCATAATTCAAACTTTAGATATCAATAAAGCTTTAGACATTGTTAGCATCGATCTTAAAGATAAAAGTTCGATGGCTGAATACATGATTATTGCAAGTGGTACGTCATCTAGACATATCCAGTCACTTTCTGAGCAGGTTTTAGAAAAATTCAAAGATTATGGAATGAAAGATTCAAAAATCGAAGGAAAAGATAGTACTGAGTGGAAACTGGTGGATGGAATAGATCTAATTGTCCACATATTTCATCCAGAAAAAAGAAAATTTTATGAACTAGAAAAAATGTGGTCAGAATTTATTCCAAAAGAAAAACTTATAATATGAGAAAAATTTTTTTTATTATCAGTATATTTTTCCTAAAATTTTCAACTTTTAATTCTGTTGTTGCAGCTGAAAATGATGTTTATAAGAAAATAGATTTATTTGGAGAAGTATTAGAAAAAATTAATAAAGAATATGTCGATGAAATAAATCAATCTGAAGGTATGGATGCTGCAATAGATGGTTTGCTTCAATCACTAGATCCATACTCAGCATATATGTCACCTGAAATTTTCAACGAAATGCAGACTGAAACAAGTGGTGAATTTGGTGGCTTAGGAATAGAGGTAAATATGGAGTCTGGGGTTGTAAAAGTAATTTCCCCTATTGACGATACTCCAGCATCTAGAGCTGGAATTAAAGCTGGTGACTACATCATAAAGATAGATGATATTCAGGTACAAGGTAAATCTCTAAGTGAGGCTGTAGATTTGATGAGAGGACCTGTAGGATCATCAATAATTTTAACTGTAAGAAGAATTGGAAAAAAGAAGGCTTTAAAATTTGAAATTGTAAGAGAAATA
>CACFEW010000012.1 GCA_902565385.1 uncultured Pelagibacteraceae bacterium
AAATATTATTCATTAAAAAAAGCTGAATTAAATGGTTTAGAAGGTATTTCAAAATTACCAAAGTCGTTAAAAGTTTTATTAGAAAATTTACTTAGGTATGAGGACGATATATCAGTTAATAAAAAACAAATAGAAGCAGTAAAAAACTGGCTTGAGACAAAAAAATCAAAAACTGAAATAGCTTACAGACCAGCTAGAGTTTTACTCCAAGATTATACAGGGATACCAGCAGTGGCTGATCTAGCTGCTATGCGAGAAGCTGTAAAAGAAAAAAATAAAGATCCAAATACAATTAACCCTTTATCTGCAGTCGATTTAGTTATTGACCACTCTGTTCAAGTTGATCAATCAGCCAAAAAAGATTCATTTGAAAAGAATGTAGATATCGAATTTAAAAGAAATGGCGAAAGATATTCCTTTTTAAAATGGGGTCAAAGCGCTTTTAACAATTTTAGAATTGTTCCTCCAGGAACTGGTATTTGTCACCAGGTTAATTTGGAGTATTTATCAAAAGTAGTTTGGTCAGAAGAATATGAAGGAGAAAAATATTTATTCCCTGATACTCTTGTTGGAACAGACAGTCATACAACCATGGTCAATGGTTTATCAGTTTTAGGATGGGGTGTTGGCGGAATTGAAGCTGAGGCAGGTATGTTGGGACAACCTATTTCAATGTTAATCCCTGAAGTCATTGGATTTGAAGTAACAAAAAAAATGCCAGAGGGCACAACTGCTACAGACTTAGTTTTAACGGTTGTTAAAATGCTTAGAGACAAAGGAGTAGTTGGGAAATTTGTTGAATTCTACGGTGAGGGATTAAAAAATTTAACTTTAGCTGACAGAGCAACAATTGCTAATATGGCACCCGAGTATGGAGCTACATGTGGATTCTTTCCGATAGACGAAGAAACTTTAAAATATTTAGAATTTTCTGGAAGAGATAAAGAAACAGTTGCGATTGTTGAAAAGTATGCAAAGGAACAAGGTTTGTGGGCAAGTGATGAAATTGAATTTACTGATAAAATCTCTTTAGATATGTCCACTGTAGTTCCAACAATTTCAGGCCCTAAAAGGCCACAAGATAAAGTTCTTTTAACTGACGCATCAAGCAATTTTAAAAAAGTTTTTAAAGAAGCTACAGATAAGAATGATTATAAAATTTCTAAGGTAAAAGATACAGATTATGAAATTAAAGATGGTTCAATACTAATTGCAGCAATTACATCATGTACTAACACTTCTAATCCAAACGTTCTTATTGGAGCTGGACTACTTGCAAAAAAAGCTGTTGAATTAGGATTGAATGTTAAACCATGGGTTAAAACATCTTTAGCTCCTGGATCTCAAGTTGTAACTGATTATTTAGAAAAAGCAGGTCTAAATACATACTTAGATCAATTAGGATTCAATTTAGTTGGTTATGGATGCACAACTTGTATCGGGAATTCAGGACCTTTAGCAGAAAACATAGTTGATGCTATTCAAAAAGAAAATTTATATGCGGTCTCTGTTTTATCAGGTAATAGAAACTTCGAAGGAAGAATTTCACCTCACATTAAAGCAAATTATCTAGCCTCTCCACCTCTTGTTGTAGCTTATGCTCTTGCAGGTCATATGGAATTTGATTTATTCAAAGACTCATTTGGAAAAGGCAAAAACGGTAAAGATGTTTTTTTAAAAGATATCTGGCCTTCAAATAAAGAAATAGAGGATACATTGAAGATTTCTCTTAATGCAGATATGTTTGTTAAAAGATATTCAAATGTTTCCGAGGGACCAAAACAATGGCAGGAAATCAAAACAGAGAAAAGTAGTATCTATAATTGGGATGAAAATTCTACTTACGTAAAAAAACCTCCTTTTTTCGAAAATCTTAGTGACGACCCAGAAGGTTTTAAAGAGATTAAAAATGCTAGACCATTATTGATATTAGGAGATATGGTTACTACAGATCATATTTCTCCTGCTGGTAATATTCAAAAAAATAGCCCAACAGGTGAATATTTTATGAATTATCAAATTCTTCCAAAGGACTATAATTCATACGGTTCAAGACGTGGAAATCATGAAGTAATGATGAGAGGTACGTTTGCAAACATAAGAATTAAAAATGAAATGGCTCCTGGAACTGAGGGTGGTTATACAAAATTACACCCTGAGGAAAAAGTTATGTCAGTATATGATGCAGTAGTGGAGTATAAAAAAAGAGGAACCGATTTAGTTGTAATTGGTGGAAAAGAATATGGCACAGGCTCTTCTCGTGATTGGGCTGCAAAAGGGACTAAATTACTAGGAGTTAAAGTAGTAATTGCAGAGAGTTTTGAAAGAATACATAGATCGAATTTAATTGGGATGGGAATATTGCCATTACAATTTACAGAAAACATGAATAGAAAAAACCTAAATTTATTAGGTTCTGAATTAATTAGCGTGGTAGATATTGAAAAGGGAATTAATCCATCTGACAAAGTAAAAGTTGAGATTAAATACGCATCAGGGGACGTAAAAATAATAGATACCCTGTGCAGAATTGATACCAAAAATGAATTGGAATACTATAAAAATGGTGGAATACTTCAATATGTTTTAAGAAATATGATTTAGTTATGGACGAGGATATATCAATAATAAATACAAACACGAGAAATGAAAAAATAAAAAATTTTTTTATCCACAATAAAAAAAAAATAATCTCGGTCCTAAGTTTTATCATTATACTTTTAATTAGTTATTTTGCTTTTGGCGAATATCAAGATAGAAAAAAAATTAAGATTTCAGACTCTTTTAATACGATAACTATAAATTATTCTGAAAGTAATAAGGAAAAAACAGCTAAAGATTTAATACAAATAGTTAATGAAAAAAATTCAACTTATTCACCGTTATCTTTATATTTTATAATAGACAATGAATTAATTAAAGAAAAAAAAATAATCAACAAATTATTTGATGTTATTATTGATGAGACCTCATTAGATAAAGAAATAAAAAATTTAAATATTTATAAAAAAGCACTTTATAATGCTGATGATAGCAATGAAAGTGATCTTTTAAATATTTTAAATCCTTTAATTAAATCAAAAAGTGTTTGGAAATCTCATGCATTATATCTGATGGCAGAATACTTCTACTCAAAAAATGAGATGCAAAAATCAAAAGAGTTTTTTAATCAAATCATAAATTTAGAAAATGCAAATCAAGAGATTAAATTAGAGTCTCAAAAAAGAATTAATAGAGATTTAAGTGAATAAAATTTTTAATTTTTTTTTGATTGCTATATTATTATCAGGATGTTCTTTAAACAAAAATTCTAGTTTTTGGACCACAGATACCCTTGAAGAGTTAGAGGAAAAAAAGTTTCAAAAAATTTTTACTGATGAAAAAGCCCTTAGTCAGGAATTAAATACCAATATAAGTTTAAATCTTGGTTCAAATTTAACAAAAACTACTTTATTAAATAATCTCAACAACAATGATGGTAGAGTAAATTTTGATGGACTATTAAAAAAATCTTCTAAATATAAGTTTTCAAAAATTAAAAACTTTTATCAATTTGAACCAGTTATTTCATTTAATAAAAATAATATTATTTTTTTTAACAATAAGGGAACAATTCTTAAGTTTAATGAACGTTCTAAATTAATTTGGAAAAAAAATTATTACTCTAAATCTGAAAAAAAATTAAATCCAATTTTACAATTTGCAAATGATAGCAGATTTTTAATTGTTGCAGATAACATAGCTAAATATTATATGTTAAATCTTAATACTGGAGAATTAGTATGGACTAAAAATAATTCTGCACCGTTTAATTCACAAATAAAAATTTATAAAGACAAATTTTTTATAATTGATTTTACAAATACATTAAGATGTTTTTCTATGAAAAATGGAAAAGAGCTTTGGAATTTTCAGACAGAAACTTCGTTAATTAGATCACAAAAAAAACTATCGATGGTAATAGTTAAAGATATGATTTATTTCAATAATTCATTGGGAGATATTAGTGCTGTGGACATTAAAAGTGGAGATTTAATCTGGCAGTTACCGACTCAAAAAAGTACCGTTTATGAAGCAGCATTTTCTTTAGAAACCTCTGACATAATTGCAGACGAAAATAATTTGTTTTTTTCAAATAATAATAATCAATTTTTTTCTATTGAATTAAATTCTGGAAGTTTTAATTGGGAAAATACTGTTAATTCAAATCTAAAACCAACTTTAGTTGGTAACTATTTACTTTCAGTTTCTTTAGAGGGATATTTGATAATTATCGATAAAATTACAGGTAATATAATTAAAGTAACAGATGTATTTAAAAGCTTTGACCCAAAAAAAAGAAATGAAATTTTGCCTACAGGATTTGTTGTAGGTTTAAAAGATATTTATTTATCAACTAATATTGGAAGATTGTTAGTTATTGATATCAAATCAGGAAAAACTATTTCAACATTAAAAGTTGATAATGATAAAATTTCACGACCATTTATTATGAACAAAAATTTATATTTAGTAAAAGATAATGCTATAATTAAATTAAATTAATGTTTTTGAAATTATTAGATAAGTTAGGTAGAAAAAAAGTTGTTTTAGATAGAGGACCCTCACACCCACGATTTGACTTGGCAAAACCTTGGATGAATAGATATTATCTAATCTTCAGACATAGACCAAAATGGTTTCCGTTTAATATACTTATTCATGAAATGTTAGCTGATGATCACGGTGAAGGAGTACATAATCATCTTTTCCCATATATTACGATTGTGATAAGAGGTGGTTATTGGGAAACAACTAAAGAAGGAAAATTTTGGAGAAAACCTGGCTATATTGGATTTAGATCTGCTAATGCACATCACAGAGTTGATTTGGAGCCCGGAACTAAACCAATGACAATTTTTATTTCTGGACCATTTGGTTTAAGGAAAGGTCCAAGATCAGAATATGGTATTGATTTTAAATCAAAAAAAAATTGATGTCCGAAAATCTAGAGGAAAAATTTAGATCGTTCTGTAATTCAAAAAATTTAGAAATTAATCAAAACCAAATAACGACAATTAAATTACTACAAGATTTTTATAATATAAATTTCCATTCTTCGATCTTCAATTTTTTCAAAAAAGAAATTTATAAAAAAGGTTTTTATCTTCACGGGAGCGTTGGCGTTGGAAAAACAATGATATTAGATTTTTTTTATGATCTTATTTCAAAAAAAAAACTAAGACTTCACTTTAATGAGTTTATGTTAAATTTTCATGATTTTGTTCATGAAAATAAGAATAAGGGAGATGAAAATATCATTAATTTATTTGTTAAAGATTTAAAATCAAAAGCTTTGTTAATATATTTTGATGAATTTCAAGTTACTAATATAGTAGATGCTATGATACTAGGTAAATTATTTGATAAAATATTTAGTGAGAATATAAAAATTATTGTCACCTCCAATATTCAAATTTCTGATTTATATAAGGATGGTCTACAACGTGATCAGTTCAAACCTTTTATTGAGATCATGAAAAAAAAAACTGTTGAACATGAGCTTATAATTGAAGATGATTATAGAAAATCAAAACAAAACCAAAATGATAGATATTTCTTCCCACTAAACCAAGAAAGTAATTTTAAAATGAATAAATTCTTTAGAGTCATTTCAAAGGATAGAAAAAAAACTATTCAAAATCTTGATATTAAAGGGAGAGAATTTACAATTAAAGAATTCTATGAGGGAGTTGTTCGATTTACATTCGATGAGTTATGTGAGAAAAACTTGGGAGCCGAGGATTACCTTGAAATTGCTAAAGTATCTAAATTTATGGTTATTGATAAAATACCAAAGTTTGATGACATTAATTCTAATCAACAACAGCGTTTCATAACCTTAATTGATATAGTTTATGACAAGAAAATACCAATTGCCGTCACCGCTGAAAAAAATCTAGATGAATTAAAGTCATCTAAATCATTAAAAGAGCCTTTTAATCGTACAATTAGCCGTCTTTATGAGCTAACATCCTCAAACTTTAATTTATGATACAAAAATTTAATAACTTTAAAGTGAATACCAATGGACAAAAATTATACGAATTCACTGATGAAACAATTAATTGGATCAAGAAAAATAAATTTAAAAATGGTATACTCAATTTAAGTATTCAACACACTAGTGCCTCTTTAATTATACAAGAAAATGCAGACCCTGATGTCCAAACTGACTTAATCAACTATTTTAATAAAATCGCACCAATGGATAACAAATTATATATTCATACAACTGAAGGTAAAGACGATATGCCTGCGCACATAAAATCTAGCTTAACTAATAATCAAATTTCTCTTAGTGTTGAAAATGGAGAATTATTACTTGGAACTTGGCAGGGTATTTATTTAATTGAGCACAGATTAAACCCACAGACAAGAACCATCATTCATCATTTTTTGGGAGAAGTTTAATTTTTTTTTAAACTTTGAAAAGCTTTAAGTGCAGAAGCTCTCGCTTCTTCATGTATCACTATCGGTTTAGGATAATTTTTTCCTATAATAGTATTTATTGCTTGTTGATATTTCATTTCCATTTCCCACGGTTTGTGAATAAATTTTTGAGGAACCTTGTTTAATTCTGGGATCCATTTTTTTACGTATTTTCCCTCTTTATCAAACTTTTCACCTTGAAGAATGGGATTAAAAATTCTGAAATATGGAGCTGCGTCAGCTCCACAACCTGCCACCCATTGCCATTGAGCTACATTATTAGCTTTATTAAAATCAAGCAAACAATTTCTAAAATGCTTTTCACCCTCGGTCCAATTAATTCTCAAATGTTTTACTAAAAAAGAACCAACCACCATTCTAATCCTATTATGCATCCAACCAGTTTCATACAACTCTCTCATTCCAGCATCAACAATCGGATAACCAGTCATACCCGATTTCCATGCTTTTAAAAATTTTTCATTTTTTACCCAAGGAAATTTATCAAATTCTTTTCTGTAATTTCCTTTTAAAAACTCTGGAAAATAATTAATCAAACTATGAGAAAACTCACGCCAACCAAGTTCATTAATATATTTCCTATAACCAATGCCTTTAGATTTAATTTCGTTACATTTTTTCCAAATCGTGCTTACATGTATTTGTCCATGCTTTATATAAGGAGATAACTTTGATGTGCCCTCTATAGAAGGAAAATCTCTAGCCGAACCGTATTCTTTAATTTTATCATTAATCAAACTGCTCAGAACTTTTTTTGAATCATTTTCTGATACTTTCCAATAATTCTCAAATTTCTTATACCAATTTTTTTTTGGTAAAATACTTTTTGGTTCAACACAATTTTTGAAGAAAGATATTACTTTCGTTTTTTTCTTTACAATATAATTTTTACTTGGTGGTAAACTTAAATATTTTTGTTCAGCATTTCTCCAGAAAGGGGTGAATACTTTAAAGGGTGTTCCATCATTTTTAGTAACTTCTTGAAATTCGTTTAAAATATTTCCTTTAAAATATTTAAATTCAATCTCATTTTTTAAGAAAACATCTCTAATTTTTTTTCCTTTTGCAATTACATCAGGTTCATAAATTTTATTCCAATATATTGAAACGTCATCTTTTTTTTTAATTTTAGAAAATACGTCTAATTCATCTCCCGCTAATATTTGAAGATTAATTTTGTATTTAGATAATTCTGATTTAAATATTTCTAAAGATTTAAATAGCCACCACTTTTGTGCTTCTCTTTTGTGATCAAAGTCGGCTTTATTATAAATAAATAAAGCAATAACATTTTCATGATTTTGTGTGGCATATGATAGAGCAGGATTATGTTCGACTCTAAAGTCTTCCCTTATCCAAGCTATTGCATTTTTTGTCATATAAATATTATTTTCTACCTTTAGATAGCAGCTGTTTGTAAAGTTTAACATCTGCATTTCCTTCGCATCCAATGACAAGAATGTTAGAGTCTTCGTTTAAATTCAATGATTTTCGTGCTTTAAAATTGTTAGCTAAACCTATAAGAGCAATAACTCCAGGGGTTGCACATTCACCCCCTATGATCGAAACTCTACTTAGTTTTCTATCTTTTAACATCGCGGTCGTTTTAGCAACATTATTATCAGTAACAGATACACAATAATTAGAAGTTTTTTTAAGTATTTGCCATGGGACAAGTGACATTTCATTACATGACATCCCACCCATGATACTTTCTTTTTTTATTTTTATTTTTTTCATTTTATTTGCTTTAACACTCTGAAGAACACAATCAGCTCTATCAGGTTCAACAACAATTATTCTTGGAATTCTTTTAAAATATTTTGCGACCCCAGCAACTACACCTGCTGCTAATCCTCCAACACCAGCTTGAACAAATATGTGAGTTATATAATAATTTGTTTGTTTTGATATTTCTTTTATCATAATAGAATATCCAGCCATTGTAAGTTGAGGAACATATTTATAGTTTTTGGTAGAGACATCCTGAACAATTTGCCAATTATTCTTTTTTGAAAGTCTTTTACATTCCTCCAAAGAATTTTCATAATTTCCTTTGACCCTTATTACCTTGGCGCCAAATTTCTCAATTTCAAGAACTCTTGTTTGGCTTACATATTGACTTACAAAAATTTTACACTTTAGATTTAATCTTTTTGCTCCCCAAGCAACAGACCTACCATGATTACCAGCTGTTGCTGATGAAATAACAATATTTTTTTTTCCTTTAGATATTCTCTCCACTGCATATGCTCCCCCCAATGCTTTAAACGACTTTAAATGAAATCTTTTAGACTCATCCTTATAAAATATATTATTTAATTTTAAATTTTTCTTTAATTTATCAAGTGATAGTAGGGGGGTTGCTTTATAATTTTTCCAACCGGAAATTGATTTATAAGCATTAGTGATTAATGAAGAGGGAAGATGTTTTAAAACATAACTTCTTTTAAAATTATAACGATTATTTTTTAATAATTTTTTATATTTCCAGCTTTTAAGATTCTTTAAACTCTTCACTTTAACAATCTAGAGTATTTTGTCTTTCCCATTTGGTTATAGGTTTTGATTTATCAAATCTTTCTATATTGTTAAATTCTTTTATTTCTGTACTTCTAAGTTTTATATAGCTATTGATTACATCAGCACCAAAAGCATCATTCATCTCTTTATTTTGTTTTAATTGCTTTAATGATTGATCTAACTCATCAGGAAGTTTTGGAAGATTTGGATATTTTGCAAAATCTTCATACATATTACAATTAAGAGGCTTTCCAGGATCTATTTTGTTTTTAATACCATTTATTCCAGCTGCTAGAACACTTGCTTGAAGTAAATAAGGGTTGGCCGATCCATCCATTAATCTCAATTCAAATCTTCCTGGATCGGGAATTCTAATCATATGAGTTCTGTTATTACCAGTGTAAGAAATACTACTCGGTGACCATGATGCACCTGACTTTGTTGGAGCTGCATTAATTCGTCTGTAACTATTTATTGTAGGATTAAAAAAAGCAGATAAAGATGAAGCGTGTTTTATTACTCCCCCTAAAAAATTATATGCCATCTTACTAAGACCTAAGTTATTAGACTTGTCCAAAAATTTATTTTTCTTTCCATCCCAAACTGAAATATGGGCATGACAACCATTTCCAGTTAAATTCTCAAATGGTTTGGGCATAAACGTAGCTCTTAAACCATGTTTTTCAGCAATAGTTTTTACCATGTACTTAAAAAACGTATGTCTGTCTGCTGTTTTTAAACAATCTGAGTAATCCCAATTCATTTCAAATTGACCATTAGCGTCCTCGTGATCATTTTGATAAGGACCCCATCCCATTTCAATCATACAGTCACAAATTTCTTTAATTAAATCGTACCTTCTCATTAGAGCAGATTGATCATAGCAAGGTTTTGATTGAGTGTCTCTTGGGTCAGCGATGGAGTCTCCATCAGGAGATATTAAAAAATACTCACACTCCACGCCAGATTTCATAGTCAATCCTTGTTTTGAGAGTTTTTTAATTTGTTTCTTCAACATTATTCTTGGAGAGGCATCTACAGGTTTTCCATTCATCCAAAGATCTGATGCAAGCCAACCAACTTCTTTGTTCCAAGGTAATTGGATTAAACTATCTGGATCTGGAATTCCAAACATGTCTGAGTCTGCAGGTGTCATATCTAACCAAGCAGCAAACCCTGCAAATCCTGCACCAGTTTCTTGCATATCTTTTATTGCATGTGCTGGTACTAGTTTTGATCTAAGCACTCCAAACAAATCAACAAAGCTTATCAAAAAATATTTAATTTTTTTTTCTTTAGCAATTTTAAATAAATTTTTTGGCATAATCTAAGTTAACACAATTATTTTAAAAAAGATAAAATTGTTTCTTTATAAAAAATTAAATTTACAATAATAATTATAATTACGGCTAATATTGCTCCATACTTTGCTTTTGGAAAAGCAACGCCTCTCATTTTACTTGGTCTAAGTTCCTCGTTATCTTTGTTCTTTTCTGACATACGACAAAAAAAGGGCGCCACAAAAGATGCAGCGCCCAAATTTTTTAATTTAATTACCAATCAGTAATATTGCTTTTATGGTCATTTGGACCATGTCTTTTCCTTGCTAATCTTTCGAGCTCATCACTCTCAGATTTAGCAGTTAAAACATGCCAGCCAACCCATATGATAATAGCAAGTATTACCAACAAGCCTTCACTAGATCCAGCACCAGGATAAATAGCACCAGCAACTTCCTCTGCTGGTTTATTCAGGTGATCAATCCAATTTGTAACTGTCGCCATATTATTCCTCCTTTACCTGGTTGCTGATGCAACTGCTTTTTCGTCAGATTTAGCAGTCTCCATCATTTCATAGTCTAGTCCAGCTATTTCAGCTTCACGCGGAATTCTTAATTTACCCATTCCGTGTAATACTTTTGCGATGATATAGCCTGGTATTAATCCTAGAACAAAGAACATAATTATTGCTCCTAAGAACATACCCAAAGGATTTATTGATGCATAAGTAGTTCCGTCCCACATAGCTCCAACACTGTAACCAGATGATGGGTAACCATTTAAAACAAAACCACAAATTACAAGACCTATAAATCCTGCATAACCGTGTACTGCTACAGCACCAACTGCATCATCAATCTTGAACTTACGTTCAACCCAATAATGTAATTTGTACGATAGTACAACTCCGATCATACCTATGATCATTGATTGTATCGGATGATATAAATCATTTCCGGCTGAAGCACATATAATACCCGCTAGGCCACTTGAGTAAGTCCAGAATGGATCACCTTTTGCAATCCAGTATCCAGCTAATAATCCTCCTGATAAAGACATCAAGAAGTTAAAAGTAATACCACTAAGTGTAGTAGGCGTTACATAAATGTTTGTAGCCGTCCAATAAGATATACCTTCCATGCCGTACTCTGGGCCAAGATCAAATATTGGAATGTTACATGCCGCATAGAATCCCCAGAAACCAGTATAAATTAGAAATAATCCAATTGTTACTAGCCAAGGATTTCTTGGTCCAATATTTCTTGGTTCACCACTTGATGAGAATTTTCCAATTCTTGGTCCTAAAACCATAAGAACACCTAAAGCAAATCCACCCGCAATCGCATGAATTACTCCTGATGCATATGCATCATGGTATCCTAAAATTTTAAGCATCCAACCATCAAAATGCCATCCCCAAGCAGCATCAATTGTCCAGAATACTGAACCAATTGCTATTGCTAAAATTCCAAAAGCAAAAGTAGTTATTCTTTCAATTATTGCTCCAGAAACGATAGATGCAGCAGTCCAAGAAAATAATAAAAAAGCAGCCCAGAAAACACCATTAATGTGATCTCCAAGGTTAACTGCCATTATACTACTTGTTGCCACCTGAAATTTTGCACTAAACAAACTATCATCGGTGATTAAAGCTGTACTTTCGTTCATTATTGAAGGTGCTATCCCAGGTCCTGTTGGGAAAGCCCAGTAAATCCACCAACCAAATAAAAACCAAGTTACTGTTACGAGAGGTATCAGCATCGTGTTTTTCATAAGAGTATGTTGATGGTGTTTGTATCGAGAAGCTCCAACTTCATACATACAGAAACCGACGTGAATTAAAAACATCAGCACCACTGTTATCCAGTAGTAAAATTCCGTAAATATAGTAGTAAGAGCACCTAACTGATCAGTCATATTCTCTCTCCATATTAGTTTTTTAAACCCTATAAAATTTCGAAAGTTGTTACAAACGAAACAATCTGATAAAACCTAATATTGACAATAGGTTTTAAAAAATAATCAACTTTAGATTGTGTAATTAAAATTTTAGATAAGCTTTTTTCAAATCAACAAGAGGATGTTTTGGTGACATCTGAAATTTTACTAACAGTTCTCTTGCTATCATATCTCTGTCTTGTTGGTTATCAGGTAATTTAATTGATGATGGAATTGTAACCCAACCATTTGCATTTCTACAAAATACAGCTGGTCTTCCCTCTTCGTAACCCATGTGAACGTCTTCTAACCAATTAAGATCGTCCCAACCCATTGCCTCAACATATTTTTTTAGAAATGGTGTCATTTTTTTGTAATCTGGAAGTAGATTTACGTCATATCGATAACCGATTGACTGACCAATCATCTTTTCTCTAGCAGTCTCTTTCTTTTTACCAAGCTGGAGAGAAACTGCTTTTGATTTTGTTTTTTTCTTTTTAGCCATTGATACCTTTAAATTTTATGAAAGTTATCAACCCCAACAGTATAATTAGTACCTGCTAAAGGAACTTTTGCTAAAGCTGAAGCTTCAGAGGTAAGTGCTGCTAAATCCTCTGGCTCTAAAGAGTGTATATTTGTTTTTCCACACGCTCTAGCCAATAACTGCGCTTCAAGGGTCATTGAATGCAGATAATTATAAACTCTCAATGCTGCATCATCAGGGTTTAATCTTGCTCTTAATTTAGGATCTTGTGTAGCAACTCCCACGGGACATCTTCCAGTATGACAGTGATAACATTCACCAGCTTTCACACCCATTTCTTTTTCAAAATTTGCCTCTGGAATATCTTTGTTACAGTTTAGCGCAATCATAGAACCTGTACCAATAGCTATTGCATCTGCACCTAAAGCTAACGCTTTTGCCATGTCAGCACCATCTCTAACGCCACCAGCATAAATTAAAGTAACTTTTCCAGTTTTTCCAACATCGTCTAAAGCTCTTCTTGCTTCTCTAATAGCCGCAATACCAGGGATACCAGTGTTTGCAGCAGCGATGTGTGGACCTGCTCCTGTAGATCCTTCCATTCCATCTAGATAAATAGAGTCCGGATCACATTTTGCAGCCATACGAACATCGTCATAAACTTTTGATGCACCTAATTTTAATTGAATTGGAACTTTGTTTTTAGTTAGTTGTCTAAGTTCTTCTACTTTTAATGCTAAATCATCTGGACCTAACCAGTCAGGATGTCTTGCAGGAGATCTTTGGTCAATACCTGAAGGTAATGATCTCATTTCAGCAACTTGGTCAGTTACTTTTTGACCCATTAAGTGACCACCCATACCAACTTTTTGTCCTTGTCCAATAAAAACTTCTATTCCATCAGCTAGTTGAGCATGATGTGGGTTAAATCCGTATCTTGATTGAATACATTGATAAAACCATTTTTCAGAGTATCTTCTTTCATCAGGTATCATTCCACCTTCACCTGAACATGTTGCGCTACCTGCCATTGTAGCACCTCTTGCTAATGCAGTTTTTGCTTCATAAGATAAAGCACCAAAACTCATACCAGTAATATAAACTGGAATATCTAGTTCAATTGGATTTTCACATCTTGGTCCAATAACAGTTTTAGTTTCACATTTTTCTCTGTAACCTTCGATTACAAATCTTGTGAGTGTTCCTGGTAAGAAAACTAAATCATCAAATGTTGGAATTTTTTTCATTAATGCCATTCCACGCATTCTGTATCTTCCTAACTGAGATTTAATATGAATATCATCAATTACTTCTGGTGTGAAAATAGCATTGTGACCTAATAAACTTTTATTTCTGCCGCCGTTAGAACTTAAATGGACGTCAGCTTTTCCACCTACGTTACCATTAGTTTTTAATTTACCATTTTTTTTCTTTTTTTTCTTAGCCATTAAATTGCTCCTTTTTTCTCAGTAGGTTCTAAGTTATCGTAATTCCAAAGTTTTTTACCCGCTACAATTTTTTTCATTTTACTTACATCAAAATTTTCACCGATCTCAGCAACCTTTAATTTTCTTTTTAACCAATCTTGATCATTTTTAGTCAATTCGGCGTCTACAGCATCACTACCATAAGAGCCAATTTCTCCACCTACGAAAATTGTCCCATCATACATCGAATCACCTAAATTTATACCGACGTCTCCTAAGATGATGATCCTTCCTCTTTGCATCATAAATCCAGTAAATGCACCCGCATCACCACCTATAATTATTGTGCCACCTTTCATATCAATACCTGTTCTTGCACCAACACTACCTTTACAGATTAAATCACCACCTCTGATAGCAGCTCCAAAACAGGATCCAGCATTTTTCTCGATTACAACTTTACCTGCCATCAAATTTTCTGCACAAGACCATCCAACTCTTCCATTGATTCGAACTATTGGACCATCACACGATCCCATTCCAAAATATCCTAAACTTCCTTCAAAAATTAAATTTAATTTATTTAAAATACCAACACCTAGACTATGTTTTCCTTGAGGGTTTTTAATTACAATTGTTCCATAACCTTGTCCCATTAAATTATCTATTTCTTTATTTGCTTCTGCAGCAGTCATATCTTTTACATCAAGGTCAGTCCTCTTGTTAAAATCAACATCATGAGTTCCAAAATAGTAGAAATTTTCTGCTTCATCAGGATTGAAAAATTTTTGTTGTGTTCGTCCTGTTAAAACTTCAGTGTGCATACCCATAGCTTGGGCTTTAGTTTTTTTGGAAACACTTTTTATATTTGCCATACTTTTACCTCTCCATCGAACGGGTCATAAGTATCAATTTCTTGTGGTAAAATTGATCGAATTGCTATTTCTTCTGAACCCATTGCTACTAAATCATCAGACTCATACAAAACTAGAGGTTTTGCAGCCATAGTGTCTTTTGCCATACCTAAAGAATCTTTTGTAGCTACAAAATAAGTAAAGACACCATCTAATCCAGTTAAAGACTCTTTCATACCTTCTTCTAAAGATGCCCCATCTCTCATTTTTTCTGCTAAATAAACAGCAATAAGTTCTGAGTCACACTCAGACATAAATCTCATTCCTTTATTTTCTAAAGCTCTTCTATTATTCCAATAATTTGTAAGTTGACCATTATGAACAACTGATACATCGCTAAACGGATAACCCCAAAACGGGTGAGCAGATTTAATATCTACACCGGACTCAGTGGCCATTCGTGCATGCCCTATTGCGTGAGTGCCAACAAGTTTATCTAAATTATATCTATCACAAACCATTTTAGCATTTCCAAGATCTTTAATTACCTCTAATGATTTACCCATCGAAAGTATTTCTACTCCAGGAATACTCTCAATCTTTTGTGAAAATTCTAATAAATCTTTTTTGTTATATTCTATTTCATATCTTAATGAGTAGGGGAGTATTCTTTCTTCTTTGATAATTTTTGCACCCATTTCATTAAGATAACTATCAACAATTTTTTTTCTTTCATCATAAACAGACACATCTTCAGCAACTGATGTACTACCTTCACCAACGTTTTCTCCAACTTTAAAACGCATGATAAAATTTTTTCCATCAGTATCTCCGTATAAAGCATAACCTGTAGAGTCCTCTCCTCTATGTTTCAGAGCTTGCAACATACCTTGAAGCTCATGACCAACTTTCGAAGATTTTCCTCTATGAATTAATCCCGCAATTCCGCACATATACTTTTCCTCTTTCCGTATTTTTTATGGTAAGCAATCTAGATAAGTATCTAGATCCCATTGAGTTGTTGCTCCTAAAAATCTCTCCCATTCATCATTTTTATACCAATGAAAAACTTTATACATTTCATCGGGCATAGCTGATTTAATTACCTCATCTTCTGATAATCTTTCCAAAGCTTCCCCTAAACTTAAAGGAAGTTTTTTTACATCCTTACCAGCTTTTTGAGCTTCATAAATATTTCTAGATTCAGGATCAGCTGGTTTCATTTTATTACTTATTCCATGATCACAAGCTTTTAATAATGCAGCACCCAACAAGTAAGGATTATGCATTGAGTCAACAGACCTGTATTCAAATCTTCCTGGCGCGGATACTCTTAATCCACAAGTTCTATTTTGGTAACCCCAGTCAGCATAAACAGGTGCCCAAAAACCTTGATCCCATAATCTTCTATAAGAATTTACTGTTGAAGATCCTAAGGCTGTTAAAGCAGGAAGGTGTTCCATAATACCCGCTATTGATTGTAATCCAATTTTACCTGGCAATTGCATATCTTTCGTATCAGGCATAAATGTATTGGTTCCACCTTCAACATAACCAAAAACTTCTTCAACTCCTGGTAAAGATTTGTGTCCAAGTTTGTTTGTTTTAATTTTTCCACCTTTCCACAAAGACATATTTGTATGACAACCACTTGCAGAAACTCCCATAAATGGTTTGGTCATAAAACATGCAATTAAATTATGTTCTCTAGCAACTTGAGCACATATTTGTCTATAAGTTGAAAGTCTGTCTGCATTTCGAAGAACATTGTCATATGTCCAGTTTAATTCTAATTGTCCTGGCGCATCTTCATGATCTCCTTGGATCATATCTAGACCCATAGCTTTTGCGTATTCAATTACTTTCATAAATACTGGTCTCAATGACTCAAACTGATCAATGTGGTAACAGAATGGTTTTGAAAACCCTTTTCCTGTAGGAGTACCGTCATCATTTTTTGTCAGCCACATCATTTCAGGCTCAGTTCCAACTCTTAGCTCTAAACCATGCTTTTTCTGGAATTCATCCATAAAAATTCTTAAATTTCCTCTGCAGTCAGAAGTTAAATGTCCACCAGGATTATTTCTCTCTTCTCTGTTTCTGAAACATGTTACAAAAACTCTTCCTACTCTTTTGTCCCATGGTAGTTGACAGAAAGTTTCTGGATCAGGGATACCAACTAATTCCATTGCTTCAGGTCCATAACCTATATAATTATTATGACGATCTAAAAATAAGTTTGCTGTAGCTCCGTATACTAATTGAAAACCTTTTTCTGCTGTTCTTTCCCAATGATCTGCAGGTATTCCTTTCCCTACAACTCTCCCCGTTACAGAAATAAATTGATAATAAATATAAGTAATCCCTAATTCGTTAATTTTTTCTCTAACTTTTTTAACTTGTTTGTCTCTACCAGGTCGGTTTACGTGCTTTTCTAGATCCGTCATTTTTCCCCTCAATGAATTATAATTTTATTCAAGCGTAACTGAAAAATTTATTAGTGTCTAGGCTAAGAGTTTAACTCCAAGGAAACGGACTGTTCGAAGTAGGGTGAAGTTCGCCCTTCTCGTAACGGTTGAATCTAAACGGTTTTAATAAATCACTTTCGGTACCAAGAATTTCTTTGGCTACAAGTTCACCAACACCAATCATTTTATATCCGTGGTTAGCATCAGCAATCATGTATACGTTTTCAAAAAATCTATCAAAGATTGGAAATGAGTCTGGTGTCATGCATCCAAGACCACCTGATGGACCTTTTCTATATAAATCAGATTTTCCCTCAAATCTTTTTTGGCAATGAGCTAAAGCTGAGCACCACATATCACTAAATGCATCAGTAGTTTGATATTCTGGAGACTCAATTCCATAAGGATCAACATTTACCTGATCAAAATGTTTTTTAACAATGTAAGGAGATGTTCCACCTTGAACTCCTAACCCTTCAATATCAGGTTTATAATAAATTCCCCAAATTTTATCTGTAATTAATTTTCTTGTTTTATCAGAATATAGTGGTGCAGTTGAGTCTACATGAACCACAGGTGGCTGTTTTCCATCATTTGTTTTTAAGTAATCTGGTTCAACACCAATAACCCCTTCTTGGAGCATCCAGTAAGTCCACATGTCAGTTACATGCATTTTACCATCTTTACCTTTGATGTTTGCTGTTTTAGGAAGTTCAAGCATATTCCAAAAATCTCTAGCCCACGGTCCTGCTCCGATTACTACTTGCTCACAATTGATTGTGCCCTTATCTGTTTCAACTCCTGTAACCGCCTTACTGTTACTTCCTCTGTTAAATCCTGTAACTCTTACACCTTTCATCACTTGAACACCATTAGAAGTAGATTTATTTTCTAAAGCTTTAATAGAGTCTTTATTAAATGCGTATCCACCCTTTTTTTCATGAAGAATTGAAGTGATACCTTGAGCTTGCCAGTCATCAAACATTCCCTTCATGTATTTCATGCAATCTTTCTCACCTTCTATAAAATCAGACTCATACCCAATTGCTTTTTGTTGTTCATAAATACTTGCTACGTCTTCATGCATAACTTCAGGTGATATTTGTAAATAACCAACTGGATTATATTTAAATGCTTTTGGATCACTTTCCCAAACAGAAACTGAGTGGGCCATCAATTCTCTCATTGCTGGTTGAAAATAATTATTTCTAACTACTCCACATGCAATTCCACTTGCTCCAGCAGCAGTATCTTTTTTTTCGAGGACTACAATGTCACCAGGATTTTTATAAGTTTCAGATAATTTCCAAGCAGTGCTTAAACCGTGGATACCCCCACCGATTATTACTACTTTTGCTTTTGTCGGTAATGACATATGCAAACTTTATTTTTCGTGCGACTGAAATATATAGTTTTTTATATATATAAAAAATATAAGTAAAACTTGTATAATTATTAAAAACTCAGATGTTTTAGTGTTTCTATATAATTATTGAACTCGTTAATAAAACTTTCACTTGGTTTAATGTGCTTTTTTCTTTGATCATTTGAGGTTTTTTCTAAAAAGAAAAAACCTTTTTCACAAGCCTCATTTATCATCAAAGCTGACTTTGGACGTGAAGTTTTAAATAGTTTAGTCTTAAGTTCTTCGACAGTGAGATTTTCTTTATATTTATACGCATGCATCACTAAAAGCATCATATGATAATGTGAAGGTGATTTTCTAAAAAAGTAATTACTAGAAGTATGAGAAAGTTTCATCTGATCTTCCCAAAATTCCAATAAATCCTTCGCTGATTTTGGCATTAGGATCTGACTCTTGTTTTCTTCGGATCGAAATGTGGAAACCCAACTACTTTTGCAGAAATTCTTTTTTGATGACCATCAATTTTACCAACCTCAACTTCAGTCCCTTCACTTGAGTATTGAGTATCGATTCTGCATAAAGCTATATTTTTATTTAAAGTCGTGGATAAACAACCACTAGTTATTACACCTACTTGAGATCTTCCAACGTGCACGCAATCACCATGTCCAGCCGCCTCTTTTCCTATAAGTTCTAATCCCACAAGTTTTTTTTGAGGATTTGCTTTTCTTTCTTTCAAAACCTCTTTACCAATAAAATCTTCTTCTTTAGTTTTTAATGGAACAGCAAAACCTATTCCAGCCTCAAAAGGATCTTGTTGACCATCAAATTCATTACCAAATAAAATTAAACCAGCTTCAATTCTAAGTTTGTCTAAAGCTGCAAATCCAGCAGGAATTAAGCCTTCATTTTTTCCAGCTTCCATAAGTTTATCCCAAACGTCAGAGGCATGACTCGGATGACACCAGACTTCGTAACCAAGTTCGCCAGTATATCCTGTTCTTGAAACAATCAATGGAATACCTTGAAGGTTTTCAATTCTACAAATAGTAAATCTGAACCATTCCAGCTCATCTATAGATGGTTGTGTTGGTGGAGTAAAAATCATTTTTTTTAATATCTCTCTACTTTTTGGGCCTTGTATTGATACGTTACTAATTTGATCTGTTGAATTTTTTACATTGACCTTAAAGTTTTTCTTTTTAGCTATTTCTTTAAGCCATTCGCCACCATATTCGTCTCCACAAATCCATCTAAAACCAGTTTCACTTAATCTCAATAATGTACCATCATCAAACATCATTCCGTTTTCATAACACATCGCAGAGTAAACAACTTGGCCAACAGCAAGCTTTTTAATATTTCTAGTCAATGTGTAATTCATCAATTCCTCGGCATCAGGACCTATAATTTCAAATTTTCTTAAAGCAGATAAATCAATTAAGACTGCTTTTTCTCTACAAGCATTGTATTCCTCAACAACCCCATGCTTGGTATAATCATTTGGTAGCCAAAATCCTCTAGCATCAATAAAATTTCTAGTAAGCTTAGAGGTTTTTTCGTGAAAGCCAGAGTTTCTAGTAAGTTTTTTTTCAGAGTCTGTTTTCATTCTAAATGCAAAAGATTTTGAAAATTCTTTTTTTTTGTCATAGGTTCTAACAAAAATATCTGTTGGATTCCATGAATTACATGCATCGATATCACTAGGACAAGCTGTTGTCCCAATTGTTAAATCTTTTAAAGCTCTGAACATTACATAATCCCCAGGCCTTGCATATGACTCATCTGAAATTACCGAATTTAAGCCTGTTGCTGAAGTATTAAAAAATAAATTGATAGCCTGCCATCCTTTTTGTTTTTGAACACCATATTTTGCCATCGCATTATTTAAGTTTTCAGAGCAATTAGGATGACCAAAATAGCCAGCGTCTTCATAATATTTTGAAGTACAAGCAAGATTAAATGTGTCATGTTTTCCAACAGTATCTCTTATAACTTCAACTAATGGTTCATGATCGGTGTCGTAAAATTTTGAAAATAAACCAGGACCTGGAAAAGTATTTCCCATAAAAGTCCTCGTTGTTTGCCAATCAAGACCTTTTTCAACTTTCTTATCAAGTTTTTTTGTATCGAAGGCCACAAAGTCAGAGCATTGTCTGCCTGCTGGACTTATTACTTGAATAAAATCTCCCTCTTTAACTTCGAATGAAATTGCAGTTTGTCTCTCAATATTTTCCTCATAATTTGGCTCATAAATAGGATCAGGAATTATTGATAACTCTTTATCATTAACTATTTTATATCTTTTAATGAATAACGTTAAATCGCTCGAAGGATTTTGCTCAGATACCAGCATATTGTTTTGCGGCGCTGCGAAAATAACGTAACATTTGTCTTTAGATTTTATCTTAATTTTTTCACCACTTGGAGTTTGTTCATCAAACAAAATTGATGATTTTGATTTATTAATATCTAAATTTCTTTTTTTTAATTGTAGGTTTGTTATTAAAGAGCTTTCATCTTTACCTTTAAGCAACTCTTTAATAAAACTTTTTTTACAATTTTCTTTTTGATTTAAAATTCCAGGCTCAGATTTTCCATCTTTATTAAAACAAATGATTTCACAAATTTGATTTCCTTCCTCATTAATGATTTCTATTTCATCATCAGGAAATATTTGCAAACCTGTGAGACCACCAGCGTTAACGACATGTCTTTCAACTCCAGGTGGTAAAACATTCAGACCAGGCTCTTTAATATCTAAAGTAGTTTGCGACATTTTTAAAAATCTCTCTACATAATATATATAAATCTTGTAGTTGACTATCATTTTACTTAGGCACATACTGATTGCACTTAATATTAAGAAAGGGGAATAAATGCGAAAAATAATATCTTTAATTTCTGCAGTTATAATCTCAGCAGTAAGTTTTGTTGGTTTATCAAATGCGGATAGCAAAAAACCCATCGTAATCCCAACTCATAACTGGTCAAGTCAAATTGTGATGGCTTATGTTATTGGTGGAATAATGGAAAGCATGGGTAATAACGTTAAATACGTAAATGCTGATTCACAAGCAGTATACGAGTCAATTAGAATTGGTGACGTAACTATCTCTCACGAGGTATGGGAATCTGCTTTTGGTAAATCATTTACAACAGCTTTAGATAAAGGTGGTTTACTTGACTGGGGTGATCATGAAGCTAGAACTCTAGAGGATATGGGATATCCTAATTGGGTTGCTGAAAAAGGTTTATGCCCAGGACTGCCAGACTGGACTGCTTTGAAAAATCCAGACTGTGCTAAAAACTTTACAACACCTGACTCTCCGAATGGAAAAGGAAGAATGTTGGAAGGTCCACAAACTTGGCATGGTGATTTAATTCCACAAAGAGTTGATGCTCTAGGTTTAGGGGATCTTTGGTGGGTTAAATTTGCTGGAAGTGCAGATGCACTTTGGGCAGAGTTAGCAGCAGCTGAAAAAGAGGGAAGAGGAACAATTATCTTTAACTGGACACCAAACTTTACTGATGGTGCTGGTTTTACATTTATCGACTTTCCTCCGTACACTGCAGGTTGCAGACCTGAAGACGGTGGAGATGGAAAATGTGGATCGCCAGATGGTTATTTGAAAAAAGCAGTTAACGCTGATTTTCCAAAAACTCATCCAGATGCAGCAGCTATGTTTAAAAAACTTTCTTTCTCAACAAGTCAAATTGGAGCAATGGCAGCTTTAGTGGACATTGATAAAATGACACACGAAGATGCAGCTAAAAAATGGCTGAAAGATAACGAGAAAGTTTGGAAAGCTTTTACTAAATAAGGT
>CACFEW010000013.1 GCA_902565385.1 uncultured Pelagibacteraceae bacterium
TAAGAAAAATTTTATCATTTTAGATTTTGGCACAGCTACAACGTTCGATGTATTAGTAAATAATACTTACCGAGGAGGTGTTATTGCTCCCGGTATAAGTATTTCATTAAATACTCTAACTGATAAGGCTTCTCTGATACCAAAAATTAATCTTAAAAAAATAAAAAAAGTAATTGGAATTGATACGAATTCAGCTGTTAGATCAGGTTTTTTTTGGGGTTATGCAGGCTTAATTGACAATATTATTAATTTGATTAAGAAAGAAACAGGAAAATCTTATAAGGTTGTTATTACAGGTGGCTTTTCTGATTTATTTAAAAATTCGATTAAAACAAAAGTAATTGAAAACAAAGATATCACTGTTAAGGGTCTTATAAAAATTTCTAAATTATTAAGTAGATGAAAGAAGAATTATTATTTTGTCCACTAGGTGGATCTGGTGAAATTGGGATGAACATGAATCTGTTTGGTTATGGTTTACCAGGCGATCACAAATGGATCATGGTTGATATTGGTGTTACTTTTGCAGATGATACTCTTCCTGGAATAGATTTAATTTATCCAGATCCAGGATTTATTGTTGAAAAGAAAGATAATTTATTAGGTATAGTTCTTACCCATGCACATGAAGATCACATTGGAGCAATTGCTCATTTATGGCCAAAACTTCAATGCAAGATATATGCAACACCGTTCACAGCTGTTTTGATAAAGGAAAAATTTAAAGAAAAACATATTGATATTACTAAAGATCTACAAATTGTTGAATTAAATGGAAATATTTCATTAGAAAAGTTTGAGATTGAATACATCACTTTAACACATTCAATACTAGAGCCAAATGGTTTGAGAATAAAAACCCCAGCTGGTGTAATTCTACATACTGGAGACTGGAAAGTTGATCCAAATCCATTAATTGGAGAAGAAATTAATTCTAAAAGGTTAAAAGAAATAGGTGATGAGGGTGTCTTAGCAATGATTTGTGACTCAACAAATGTTTTTAGTGCCGGAAGATCAGGATCAGAGTTAGATGTAAGAAAAAATTTGTTAAATATAGTTAATCGATTAAAAAAAAGAGTTATCATTACTTCTTTTGCGTCAAACGTCGCAAGAATGGAAACAGCTTTTTACTGTGCTGAAAAATCTGGGAGACAGATATCTTTAGTTGGAAGATCAATGCACAGAATTTATAAGGCTGCAAGACAATGTGGATATTTAAAAAATACAATTGAACCTATTGATCCTAGGGATGCAAAAAATTTCTCTAGAGAAAAAATTCTCTATTTATGTACAGGTAGTCAAGGTGAACCAATGGGAGCAATGATGCGAATAGCAAATTATGTTCATCCAGATGTATTTATTGAAAAAGATGACGCTGTAATTTTTTCATCAAAAATTATCCCAGGTAATGAAAAAAAACTTTATAAGCTCCATAATCAATTAGTGAAAGATGGTATCGAGGTGATCTCTGAAGAAAATGAATTTATTCATGTATCAGGTCATCCAAATCGAGAAGATCTTAAAGATATGTATCAATGGGTCAAACCGCAATGTGTTATTCCAGTTCATGGAGAGCACAGACATATGATAGAACATATCAATTTTGCAAAAGAAATGCAGGTTCCTCATCCTGTTCAAGTTGAAAATGGAGATATTGTAAAATTATCACCTGGAGATAAACCAGAAGTTTATGATAAAGCACCGAGCGGTAGATTATATTTAGATGGAAATGTTAGTGTTGAAGAAGATTCTCAGTCAATAAAAGACAGAAGGAATTTGAGTAGTAATGGATATATGGAAATAACAATTTTAATTACTCCAAAGGGAAATATCCATAATAGTCCGATAATCACTTTCAGGGGATTGCCCGTTTATGAAAAAGAGGAGTTTTTATATGGACTAGAAGATGAAATTGAAAAAACATCAAGAACATTTAAACTTGGTAATAAACAGCAAGAGCATAATTTAATAGATGCGCTAAAAATTGCCTGTCGTAAATTTACTAAAGAAAAAACTGGAAAAAAACCTTTCGCTAATATTAACTTGGTTAAGATTTAATGAGCCTTACAGGATTAGCAATAATCTATATAATTATTTGGTGGATAATTTTCTTTGCAATTCTACCAATAGATGTAGAGAGAAATAAAGTGATTAAAATTGAGGGTGAGGATCCAGGCTCCCCAGAAAATCCAAAAATGTTAAAGAAATTTGTTTATTGTACTGGAATTACAACAGTTTTGTTTATAATTATTTACTTACTTATGAAATTTGAATATTTAAATTTAAGAAATATAATCACTTAGAATGTATATTTCACAATCATTTATTCCAATTTTAAAAAACAATCCTTCAGAAGCCAAAATAAAATCACATCAATTAATGTTACGTGTGGGTATGATTAAACAATCATCAGCAGGAATTTACTCTTGGTTACCATTAGGTTTTAAAGTTATGAAAAAAATTGAGGATATTGTTAGAGAAGAGCAAAACAAAATTGGAGCTCAAGAAATTTTAATGCCAACCATACAATCAAGTGAAATATGGAAAGAGAGTGGGCGCTACGAGGACTACGGTGAAGAAATGCTAAGAATAAAAGATCGTCAAAATCGTGAAATGCTTTACGGCCCAACCAATGAAGAACTTGTAACAGATATATTCAGAGCATCAGTTAAATCTTATAAATCTCTTCCACAACTTTTATATCATATTCAATGGAAATTTAGAGATGAGATTAGACCACGATTTGGAATAATGAGATGCAGAGAGTTTTATATGAAAGATGCTTACTCATTCGATATTTCCGATGAGGAAGCTTTATTTTCTTATAATAAATTTTTTTTATCTTATTTAAAAACTTTCAAGAGATTAGATCTTACTGCCATTCCAATGGCTGCTGATACTGGACCTATAGGAGGTAACCTTTCTCATGAGTTTATTATTTTAGCTGAAACTGGTGAAAGTAAAATTTATACGGATAAGAGAATTTTTGATTTGAAAAGTGAAGGCACAAAATTAGAAAAAAAATCGTTAGAAGACCTGAGAAAAAAATATGAAGAATTTTACTCAGTTACTGATGAAAAATTTGACAAGAATGAGTTTGAAAAAAAAGTTTCAGAAACTAATCGATTGAAAACTAAAGGTATTGAGGTGGGTCATATATTTTATTTTGGTGACAAATATTCAAAACCAATGGGTGCATCAGTAGATCTTCCTGGTGGTAAAAAAGATTTTGTTAAAATGGGCTCATATGGCATAGGAGTTTCAAGGTTAGTAGGCGCAATAATAGAAGCGAAATACGATGAGAAAAATGAAATCATGAAATGGCCAATATCTGTTGCACCATATGATATTGGAATAATAACGATGATAAATAAAAATGATAATTCAGCATTAGAAAAAGCAAATAAGTTTAATTCTGAATTAGAAAAAAACAACATTGACGCGATAATTGACGATACTGATGAAAATTTTTCATCAAAAATAAAAAAGATGAATTTAATAGGTGCTCCATATCAAATAATAATAGGTAAACAAACTGAGGGTGATTTAATAGAATTTAAAGAAGTTGGAAAAGAAACAAAAAAATTAAAAATAGCTGAAATAATAGAAATAATCAAAAAACAAAAAGAAAAAAATTGATTTCTACTTTAGAAAAAGAAATTACCTTCAGGTTTTTGAAAGCTAGAAAAAAAGATGGCTTTCTAAATGTTATTTCAATTTTTTCATTTATAGGTATCAGTCTTGGTGTAGCTGTTTTAATAATTGTTATGTCAGTCATGAATGGTTTCCGGACAGAACTAATAAATAAGATAGTTGGTTTTAATGCTCATATAACTGTCAAACCATATGAAAATGTAATCGAAATTGAAAAGTTAAAACTTAACAATTTAAAACTTATTTCTGATGAATTGATTTTAAGCAATTCAGGTGAGGCCATAATGATTAAAAGCGAGACCTCCAAAGGAATAGTATTGCGAGGTTATAAAAATAATGATTTCTCGAAACTTGAATTAGTAAAAAATAAAAATTTTTTAGGCAATAGAAATAACTTAAGTAAAAATTTTATTTCAATTGGAAAAGAGCTCAGTTTTACTCTAAATCTTGATATAGGGGATGATATTACAATCATGTCCTCAAGTGGAATTGAGACAATAATAGGTAATATACCTAAACAAAAAACTTTTACGGTTGTATCAATTTTTGAAAGTGGACTTGTTGATTTCGACAACAATATAGCTTTTATAAATTTATTAACTCTAGAGGAGTTCTTTAATCTAAATAAGGATGATAGAAATTTAGAAATTTATCTTAAAAATCCTCAAAAAATTGAAGACCAAAAAGAAATAGTACAGAAAATTTTTAAAAATGAATTTGTGTATTCTTGGTCAGATATGAATAGTGCTCTTTTTTCAGCTCTTAAAGTTGAGAGAAATGTAATGTTTATAATATTGTCTTTAATTATTATTGTTGCCGCTTTTAACATAATTTCTGGTTTAACAATATTAGTTAAAAACAAAACAAAAGATATTGCGATATTAAAATCAATTGGTGTACTTAATAAATCAATTGTAAAAATTTTTTTTCTTGTAGGAGTAATAATAGGAACATCTGCAACAATTTTTGGAATTTTTCTTGGTGTAACTTTTTCAATATATGTTGAAAATTTAAGACAATTTTTAAGCACTTTGTTCAACATAAGTTTGTTTCCAGAAGAAATATATTTTTTAAGTACGATGCCCTCAGAGATTAACCCGCCATCAATTTTATTAATCTCGCTATGCTCAATAATTATTACAATTATTGTTTCAATTTTCCCTGCTATAAAAGCAGCAAAACTAGATCCTGTTAAAGCATTAAAATATGAATAATTTTATTAAACTCTCAAATATTTCCAAGTCTTTTACTCACCAAAAAAATTTAAAAGTTTTAAAAAAATTAACTTATAATTTTAAACTTGGAAAAATTTATTCTTTAATGGGACCTTCTGGTTCTGGAAAATCAACATTACTAAACTTGTTGTCATTAATCGATAGACCATCAAGTGGTATAATGAAATATGGAAATAAACAAATAGATTATAAAAATTCTAACTATAATGACGTTTTAAGAGCTAATAAAATTGGAATTATATATCAACAGGATAATTTGCTTCCAGATTTTACAGCTTTAGAAAATGTATATTTGGCTAATCTTGCTATTGAAAAAAATAAAGAAATTTCAGAAATAAAATCAAAAAAATTATTAAAAAAAGTTGGTTTATCGAATCGAATTTACCATTATCCTGCAGAACTCTCTGGAGGTGAAAAACAAAGAGTATCAATAGCAAGAGCTCTAATTAATGATCCTCAAGTTATCTTAGCCGACGAACCAACAGGAAGTTTAGATTTAGAAACTGCAAAAAGTGTTTTTGATCTTTTAAAAAAACAAATTAATGCAAACCGTCTAATAATCTTTGCAACTCATAATAGATTTTTTGCTAAAAAGGCTGATTGCATGTTGGAAATAGTTAATGGTAATATAAGGACCATTAATGCAAGAGTCTAATTCTAAAAATTTTAATCATCTAAAAATACATTCTCAATTTTCTATTTGTGAAGGAGCTATCAAGTTAGATGATTTAAAAGATATTTCTAAAGATAATAAACTAAAAGCAATAGGTTTGTGTGATACCTCCAATCTATGTGGCGCCTTAGAGTTTGCTGAAAAATTATCTAAATCTGGATCTCAACCAATAATTGGAACTCAAATTAATTTTAAATTAGATGATACAACAGGTCTTATACCTTTATTCGCATTAAATGAAGAGGGATATAAAACAATAATAAAGTTATCTTCATTATCTTTTTTAAATAATGACGAGCTTTCTGAACCTCATTTAAATTTTGATGAGCTACTAAATAAAAATGAAGGAGTAGCAATATTTTCTGGAACGGTTAATGGTTTTTTTGGACAACTGTTTAACAAAGGTAAATTTGCTGAAATTCAAGAAATTTTTTTAAAATTAAAAAACTTTTATGGTGATAGATTTTATATTGAAATACAGCGTCATGGTGACTTAAATGAAAAAGAGTTTGAAAAATTTAATTTAACAAGTTCAAAAACATTAGATATTCCTCTTATTGCTACTAATGAAGTATTTTATATAGATAAAGATATGCATGAGGCACACGATGCATTGATATGTATAAAAAACAAAACTTATGTAAACGAAAAAAACAGAGTTAGATTTAGCAATCAGCATTATCTAAAAACTAATTCAGAAATGATAGATTTATTTGCTGATATACCTGAGGCATTAGAAAATAATTATAACTTTCCATTTCGATGTAATTTTAGACCTTTATCATCCAAACCTATACTACCTAATATCAGTTCTGATAAAGGCATCAGTGCAGATGAAACTTTAAAGAAAAACTCATTAGATGGCCTTAATGAAAAATTTATAAAGATATTTAACTTAGACAATAAAGATTTTGCATCTAACAAGAATTATTTGAAATATAAAGATAGATTAGATCATGAGTTAGAAATCATAATTAAAATGAATTATGCAAGTTATTTTTTAATTGTATCTGACTATATTAAGTGGGCAAAAGAAAATGATATACCTGTTGGACCTGGGAGAGGATCTGGTGCCGGTTCTCTGGTCGCTTGGTGTCTTTCAATAACTGATGTTGATCCAATAAAATTTAACCTAATTTTTGAGAGATTTTTGAACCCTGACAGAATCTCAATGCCTGATTTTGATATAGATTTTTGCGAAGAAAAAAGAGATTTAGTTTTTAAATATTTAACAAAAAAATATGAAAATAGTGTAGCTCATATTATCACATTTGGAAAATTAAAGGCCAGAATGGTTATTAGAGACGTTGGACGTGTTTTAGGATTGGCATATGGTTTTGTTGACAGTATATCGAAAATGATACCCTTTGATCCATCAAGGCCACAAAATCTGACCGAATGTATAGCTGGAGAACCAAGACTTCAAAAACTAATAAATGAAGATAGTAGAGTAAAAAAACTTACAGATCTTTCATTAAAATTAGAAGGACTTAATAGAAACGTCGCAACTCATGCTGCTGGTGTAGTGATAGCAGACAAAAAGTTAACTGAGATCGTACCATTATACAAGGACGCAACATCTAACTTATTATTACCTTCAACACAATTTGACATGTACTCAGCTGAAAATGCAGGATTAATCAAGTTTGATTTTTTGGGATTAAAGACTTTAACAGTTATAAATAACACTCAAAAACTAATAAGAAAAAAAGATAAAAAATTTAATATTGAAAACATAAATTTTGAAGATCAAAAAGTTTTTGATCTATTGTCATCTGGAAAAACTGTTGGTTTATTTCAAATTGAAAGTGCTGGAATGCGTGAAGCATTGATTCAAATGAAACCAAATCACATAGAAGATATTATTGCGCTGGTAGCACTTTATAGACCAGGCCCAATGAGCAACATACCAATCTATAATGATTGCAAACATGGAAAAAAAACACCTGATTATTTACATCCTTTACTTGAAGATATTTTAAGACCTACCTATGGGGTAATAATTTACCAAGAGCAAGTTATGCAAATTGCACAAAAATTATCCGGTTTTACTGCTGGTCAAGCAGATATTCTAAGAAGAGCAATGGGTAAAAAGAAAAGAGCAGAATTAGAAAAACAAAAACAAAGTTTCATTTCTGGTGCTGTAAACAATGGTATTAGCAGAGATGTTGCTGCAGGAATATTTTTGAAAATAGAACCCTTCGCAGAATATGGTTTCAACAAAAGTCATGCAGCCGCATATGCTATAATTTCGTATCAAACTGCTTATCTGAAAACATATTATCCAAAAGAGTTCATTGCTGCATCAATGACAATGGATATTTCTAATCAAAATAAATTAAATGAGTTTTATGAGGAATTAAAAAGATTAAATATAAAGATAGTAAGACCAGATATTAATGAATGTTATGCTGATTTTAGAACAGATGGAGAAAAATTCTTTTATGCATTAGGAGCTATCAAAGCTGTAGGGTATGAAGCAGTTTCAAATATTGTCGAAGAAAGATTAAAAAATGGAAAATTTAGCTCAATAAATGATTTTTTAAATAGAATAAATCCAAAAGATATAAATAAGTTACAATTAGAAGGTTTAGTTAAAGCAGGCGCTTTTGATAACATAAATTTGAATAGACGCTCGTTATTCAATTCGATACCAAATTTTATTACAAAATCTAAAAATATTTATGAAAATAAATCCGCTAATCAGATTGATTTATTTGGTGAAAATAATAGCACAGATAATGAAGTGATAATGAAAATTGATGACTGGAAGTTTGAAGAGAGATTGTCCAAAGAATTTGAGTCAGTTGGCTTCTTTATATCTGATCATCCCTTAAATCAATTTAAAGAAATATTTGCAGACTATAATATAAAAGATTACTTAAGTTTTAGTAATGATAATGAAATAATCAATTCAAATATTGCTGCAACCTTATTAAAGATACAAGAAAGAAAAACTGCAAAAGGAAATCCTTATGCCGTTTTAAAATTAACCGATCTAACAAGTGTTTTTGAATTGTTTATTTTTTCTGAGGTTTTAGAAAAAAATCGTGATATATTGAAAGAGGGATCATCAATGATACTAACTTTGGCAAAATCTATTTCAGATGAAGAAAATCGTTTTAAGAGAATAAATGTTCAGAAAATTGCCTCACTTTCAGATTTAACAAATAAACCAATCGAAGAGGTTCTTTTTAACTTAAAATCATTAAAGGAATTGAACGAAATCTCAAAAATTATACCTAACCAGGGAAATACAGTTGTTAAAATCAAGTTAAGAGACCTAAATAATGAATTGGATTTTACACTAAAGAATAAGAGAAATATCGATAGAAAAATGTTAAATATAATTAGAAATAAAGAGATTTCTGCGATTATTCGATAATTTTAAGCTTGTTAAATAAAAAAAATCTTTGTAAATAATCACTTAAATTAACAAAAACGCACACAGTTTTTGGTTTTATACCTCCGGTCCTTAATTGGAAATTACTGTGGTGGCTTAACCGGGAATAAATATGAAAATACCTAACGTTACAATTCAACAATTATTAGAAGCAGGTGTTCATTTAGGACACAAAACACTTAGATGGAATCCAAAAATGAAGAAGTATATTTTTGGAAAAAGAGACTCCATCCATATAATAGACCTTACTCAAACTTTGGAATTAACAAAAGTTGCGCTGGAAAAAGTTCACGAAGTTATATCTAATAATGGAAAAATATTATTTGTCTCAACAAAAAAACAAGCATCAGAGGCTATAGCTGAAGTTGCTAAAGAAACTGATCAATATTTTGTAAATTATAGATGGTTGGGAGGAATGCTAACTAATTGGGGAACTATATCAAATTCAATAAAAAAATTAAAACAATTAGAGTTAAATTTAGTGTCAGAAAATAGAGGTTTTACAAAAAAAGAACTTCTTAAAATGAGTGTTAAAAAAGACAAACTACAAAGATCATTGGGTGGTATAGCAGAAATGAAAAAAGTTCCTGATTTAGTATTTATTATAGATACAAATTACGAGTCACTAGCCATTCAAGAGTCAGTTAAATTGGGAATTCCAATTGTTGCAATATTAGACAGTAATTCAAACCCTGATGGTATAGATTATCCAATCCCAGGAAATGATGATGCTAGAAGAGCAATAGATTTATATTGTAATTTAATTAAAGAAACAATTGTTTCTGCAAAAAGTTCAATTCCTTTAGTGGAGAAAAAAGAAAGTGTAAAAAAAGAGACTAAATCATCTAAGACTATTCAAGAAAAAGATAGAGAAAAATTAGAGGAAAAATTTAGTGAAAAAAAGAAAGAAACGATAAATTAATATGAGTGATGTTGAAAAAGTAAAAAAATTAAGAGTTGCTACAGGAGCTGGTTTTAAAGACTGCAACTTAGCAATTAAAGAGGCTAATGGCGACCTAGATAAGGCAGTAGAAATTTTAAGAGTAAAAGGAATTTCAAAAGCATCAAAAAAAATGTCAAGAGAAGCAAAAGAAGGTGTTGTTGCAATTAGTGGTGATGAAAAAAAGACTTCAATATTAGAAGTTAATTGTGAAACAGATTTTGTAGCAAAAAATAATGATTTTATAAATTTTGTGAAAGAGCTAAGTGAATTGAATAACCAAAATGATTCTAATCTTGATAATCTAAAGAAAGCTAAAATGAAAAATGGTTCCTCAGTTGAGGATAATTTGGTTGCATTGATTGCTAAAATTGGAGAAAAAATAACTATTGGACAAACAAAAACTATATCAAACTCTTCTTCAACTAATTACCAATATTTACATACAGTGGTTAAGGATAACTTGGCAAAACTAGCTGTAATTGTCTCGTTGGAAACTAAAGAAAATTCTGAAACTGTAAAAACATTCGGTAAACAATTATCAATGCATATTGCAGCTTCAAATCCTTTAGCTTTAGAATCCACATTAATTGACAAAGCAATCATTGACAAAGAGCAAGAATTAATAACAGAAGAACTCAAAAATTCAGGTAAATCAGAGGATATAGCTAAAAAAATTAGTTTAGGAAAAATGAATAAATTTAAAGAAGAAAATGCTCTTATGACACAAGCTTGGGTAATGGAGCCAAAAAAGAAAGTTCAAGATGTTATAAAAGAACTTGCTGTAAATGATTTGAAAATCAAGGAATTTAGCAGAATAAAAATAGGTGAATAAATGTTTGATGAAAAATCACATAGCTTAAAAATGGATAAAGCTATTGAGGTATTCTCAAAAGAATTATCATCCTTAAGAACTGGAAGAGCTAATGCAGCAATGTTAGATTTAGTTAAAATTGATGTTTATGGTCAACAAATGCCTATTAATCAAATTGGTAGCATAACAACACCTGAACCTAGAATGATAAATATTCAAGTGTGGGATCAAAACAATGTTTCTTTGGTAGACGCGGCTATAAAAAAATCAGAATTAGGATTAAACCCACAGATAGATGGCCAACTAATTAGATTACCAATACCAGAATTAAACGAAGAGAGAAGAACGGAGCTAAAAAAATTAATTAAAGCAATGGGAGAAAAGTGTAAAATTTCAATTCGAAATATAAGAAGAGATGCAAATGAAGAATTAAAAAAACTCTTAAAATCTAAAGAAATTGGTGAAGATGAGGAAAAGTCATACGAAAAAAATGTTCAAAATATAACTGATAAACACATTGCAACTGTTGATGACAAAGTTTCAACAAAAGAAAAAGAAATAATGACTATATGAACCCATTAAAACATGTAGCCATTATCATGGATGGTAATGGAAGATGGGGATTAAAAAAGAAAAAATCTAGAAATGCTGGTCATAGAGCAGGCTTAAATACAGTTGAAAAAATAATAAAAGAAACCATTAAGAATAATATCAAATTTCTCACATTATATGCTTTTTCTACAGAGAATTGGAAAAGGCCAAAAAAAGAAATTAAATTTCTATTTAATTTATTAGAAAATTTTCTTAAGGATAAAATTGAAGATTTAAATAACCAAAAAATTAAGCTTAAGATTATTGGTAAAAAAAATTTTTCATCTGAATTAAATCATCTCCTAAGAGTTTCTGAGAAAAAAACATCCAAGAATAAAAGGTTACAAATAAATTTAGCTTTAAACTATGGGTCTAAAGCAGAATTGATAAATGCATTTAAAGAATTAAAAAAACGTAATGAAACAATTAATGAAAAAAATTTAAAAAAATACTTGCAATCAAATAACACTCCAGATCCAGACTTATTAATTAGAACAGGAGACACAAAGAGATTAAGTAATTTCTTATTGTGGCAACTTGCTTACTCAGAGATATTTTTTGAAAAAAAATTATGGCCTGATTTTAATGAAAAAGATTATTATAAAATAATTAAGAAATATAAAAATATTAAAAGAAATTTTGGGAATATTTGATGGAAAAAGAGCTTCAAAAAAGAATAATCAGTTCAATTATAATAATACCTCTATCACTTTTTTTTATCATTAAAGGATCAGCATTTTTTGTAATTTTTTTAATAATTCTTTTTTTTATTGCCTCTTTTGAATGGTTTAAGATGGCAAAAAAAAAAGAGCTCAAATTTTTTGGAATATTTTTTTTATTATTATCTTTCTATTCAGTATATTTAATTAGAGATAGGAGTTTATTTGAATTTATAATGATTCTTACAATTTGTATTACAACTGATTTAGGTGGTTATGTTTTTGGAAAGACATTTAAAGGACCAAAACTAGTCAATATAAGTCCAAATAAAACATATTCTGGAGTCGTTGGAGGATTTTTGATGTCTATAATTGTAGCTTATTTATTAGATTCAAATTTCAACAGTTATTTTCAAGAGAGTCAAAAATTTTTTGATGATCTATATTTCATATTAGCAGTTTTTTTAGTTTCAAGTGTTAGTCAGATAGGGGATTTAATAATTTCTTTTTTTAAAAGATTATCTAACATAAAGGATACTGGCAATATTTTCCCAGGTCACGGAGGATTATTAGATAGAATTGACGGAATGATCTTTGTTTTTCCTTTTGTCTTAATAATTACAAAAATCTTTTAATGAAAAAAAAAATAGCAATTTTAGGTTCGACAAGTTCTATCGGTAAGTCTTTATTAGATATAATTAAAAAAGATAAAAAAAATTTTAAGATAGAATTATTAACTGCAAATACAAATTATAAAGATTTAATTAATCAAGCAAATAAATTCAATGTTAAGAATATAATTATAACAGATCTAAATAGTTTTAAAAAAACAAAAATAATTTACAAAAATAGGAATATCAATATTTTTCAAAACTTTGAAAGTTTGAAAAAAATTTTGCCAAAAAAAGTTGATTATGTAATGAGTGCTATTTCTGGAATTGGTGGATTGTTGCCTACACATAAAATAATTAAACATACTAAATTGATTGCAATAGCAAATAAGGAGGCAATTATATGTGGATGGCCACTTATTAAAAAGGAGTTAAAAAAACACAAAACGAAGTTTATCCCTGTTGACTCTGAACATTTCTCAATTTTTTCACTTTTAGATAATACAGATAAAAAAGAAATAGAAAAAATTTTTATAACAGCTTCTGGGGGCCCTTTTAGAAATTTACCTAAAAAAAAATTTAAAAAGATAAAATTAAAAGATGCTCTTAAACATCCAAATTGGCGTATGGGAAAAAAAATTACAATAGACTCAGCAACCCTCATGAATAAAGTTTTTGAAGTTATTGAGGCAAAAAATATTTTTGATAGTAGTTATGATAAAATATCAATCCTGATACATCCAAAATCTTATGTCCATGCAATAATTAAATTTAAAAATGGTTTGATTAAATTTCTTATACATGAACCAGATATGAAAATACCTATTTACAATTCTATTTATTATGAAAAAAATAAAAATATTAAAACAAGACCTTTAGATTTTAAAATTTTAAATAATCTTGAATTAAAAAAAGTAGAAAAAACAAAGTTCCCACTTGTGAAATTACTTGATAAAATTCCAAATCAGTCGTCACTTTTTGAAACAATCCTAATAACTATAAATGATTATTTAGTATATAAATTTTTAGAAAAAAAAATTAATTTTCAAGAATTAAATAAACTTATTTATAAAATTTCAAATTACAAAGAATTTCAAAAATTTAAGAAAATTAACCCTAAAAACCTTAAAGAGATATATAATTTAAGAGATTATGTTCGTTTAAAAATTGAGTCTTTAGGTATATAAGACAGATATTTATGATGAGATTTTTAACAAAAATAAGTTTATTAGTTTTTTTTTTAATAAGTTATGCCAATGCTGAAATCTTAAAAAAAATTGAAATTAATGGTAACAAAAGAATTTCAGATGAAACAATTAAAATTTTTTCCAATTTAGAGATTAATCAAGATTTATCCAAATCAGATCTAGATAAAGTAATTAAGAGTCTTTATAGTACAAATTTTTTTAGCAACATAGGCTTAACTTATGAAGATCAAATCTTAACAATTAATGTTGAAGAAAACCCTATAATAGATAATTTTGAGATAACAGGTATTAAAAAACAATCACTGGTAGAATTTATAAAATCTAAAATTCAATTAGCTGAAATGAAATCTTTTGATAAAGAGTTGCTCGCAGCAGATTTAAGATTAATTCAAAATATTTTAAAAACTAGCGGATATTATTTTTCGAACATTACAAGTTCTAAAAATTTAAATGATGAATTAAATTCAGTCGATTTAAGAATTAATATAGATTTAGGTGAAAAGGCAAAAATTAAGAAAATTATTTTTTTAGGTGATAAAGTTTTTAAAGATAAACGATTAAAAGAAGTTATTACATCGGAGGAACATAAATTTTGGAAATTTATTTCATCAAACGTATATATAAATGAAGAATTAATAGAATTAGACAAAAGATTATTAACAAATTATTTTAAAGATAATGGATATTTCAAAGTAAATGTTGAAAACTCATTTGTTGAATTTGATAAAAATTCTAACTTTAACTTAATTTTTAAGATTACATCAGGAAAAAAATATTTCTTTAATGACTTTACTTTGAATTTACCTTCAAATTATGATCCCGAACCTTTTAAACCTATCAATAAAAAGTTTTCAAAACTAAAAGGTGAAAAGTATTCATTATTAAAAATAAATAGTTTACTTAAAGAAATCGATAAAATTGCATTAACAAAACAATTTGAATTCATTAATGCCTCTTTAATTGAAAAAATAAATCAAGACAAAATTGACTTTGAAATAAACATTTCAGAAAGTGAAAAAATATATGTAGAAAAGATAAATATTACTGGGAATTATACAACTTTAGAAGAAGTAATAAGAAACAATCTTATTGTTGATGAAGGTGATCCATTAAATGAAATTTTATTTAATAAATCGATTAATAATCTGAAAAGTTTAGGGATTTTTAAAAAAGTAGAATCTGATATTCAAAGTGGATCTGATAAATCATTGAGAATTATTGATATCAATATTGAGGAAAGACCATCAGGTGAAATTTCTCTTGCAGCTGGTTTTGGAACTACCGGGGGAATAATTGGTGGAGGTATTAAAGAAAAGAATTTTTTAGGACAAGGAATTAATTTAGATGCAAATGTTGAATTAACACCTGAGTCGGTTAAAGGTAGGTTTATCTATGCAAAACCAAATTTTAATAATACTGAAAATACTTTATTTACCTCTTTAAAAAGCTCAACGACTGATTTGCTTACTGACTCAGGTTATAAAACTTCTGAATTAAGCTTTTCTCTAGGAACGAAATTCGAGCAATTTCAAAATATATTTTTAAGTCCTGAGATAGACTTTTTAATTGAAGATTTAGAAACATCAAGTAAAGCTTCTAACACTCTTAAAAAACAAGAAGGTTCTTATACCGATCTGTATTTTAACTATTCAATCAACCAAGACCTTAGAGATAAAAGATTTAGAACAGAAAGTGGTTATCAAACATTTTTTACACAGGAAATACCAATAATTTCAGATAGCTCAGAATTTGCAAATGCATTTGAAATATCTAAATTTAAGAAGTTATCTACAAGATCAGACACAGTTGGAAAAATAAGTTTTTATGCCAAAACTATAACTGGTTTATCTGATGATGTTAGAGTTTCAAAAAGATTAAATGTTCCATCATCTAAATTAAGAGGTTTTGAAAAAGGTAAAGTGGGGCCTGTAGATAATAAAGATTTTGTTGGTGGTAATCATGTAACCGCATTAAATTTATCTGCTACTTTACCAAATATTGTTGAGGGACTTGATAACCTTGATGTTGGAGTTTTTCTTGATGCTGCTAACGTTTGGGGTATCGATTATGATAGTTCTTTAGATGACAAAAGCACTATTAGAACATCAACAGGAGTTGCATTTAATTTATTAACACCAATTGGACCACTTAGTTTTTCATTTGCAAACGCTTTAACTAAAGCATCTTCTGATAAAACTGAAACATTTAGATTCAGGCTAGGAACTCAATTTTAATGAAATTTTTTTTTAAAAAAATAATATTTTTTTTTTTATTTATCAGTGTCTCAGAGGCCAATAATAATGTAAAATTTATTGATATAAATTTTATTGTAAATAACTCGATCTCCGGCAAAAACTTGAATGAAATAATTGAAAAGAAAAATAAAAAAGTAGTTTCAGAACTCA
>CACFEW010000014.1 GCA_902565385.1 uncultured Pelagibacteraceae bacterium
TTCTAATTTAAACTTATCTTTTCTGAGGTTTTCCGCATGTGAACGCATCGATGACAAAAAGAGAAGTATCTTATTTTTATGATGTTTTTCATAAGTACATAATTGATAATCCTCTGCCATAAAAATTAGGTGGTCTTTTTTGAAGCGATCCAAGTATTTTGATGGAAATAATTGATTACCCAGTATAAAAAATAACTTCATAATTAAATATAACTAATAAAATTTTTTATGTCAGAAAAATATCTTATTCTTGGTGCGACAGGTTCAATCGGATCTAGTTTAGCTGAACAATTAGTAAATTCAGGAAATTCAGTTCATTTAGTCGGCAGAAATGAAAATGAAACAAAAAATATTTCTGAGAAATTAGGTTGTAGTTTTACAATAGCTGATGTTTTGCAAGATGGATTTGTGGAAAAGGTTAAAAATGATATTTCTGATGTAAAAGGAATTGCCTACTGTGTAGGTTCAATTGATTTAAAACCTTTGAGAATGGTCAATGAACAAGATTTTAATAAGTGTATGAAATTAAATTTATACTCAGCAGTAGAAGTTATAAAAGGATACCAGGATAGTTTAAAAAAAAATAAAGGTTCAGTAGTTTTATTTTCTACAGTTGCAGCTCAAAGAGGTTTTACAAATCACGCTATAATTGCTTCTACTAAAGCCGCTGTAGAAGGTTTAACTGTTTCTTTAGCAGCGGAATTTGCTCCTAATATTAGAGTGAACTGTATTGCTCCTAGTTTGACTAACTCAAAAATTGCTGAGCCAATGTTAAAAAATAAGGCATTAGCAGATGGTATAGCTAAAGCCCATCCTTTAAAAAGATTAGGTGAAGGTAAGGACTCTGCCTCTCTTGCAAAATTTCTTATTACTGACGACAGTTCTTGGGTTACAGGTCAAATCATTGCTGTTGATGGTGGTAGATCAAAACTTTCTTAAAGTGAAAAGAACGCTTGTTACAATTTTTTTATTTACACTTTTTATAAATTATTCATTTGCTGATAATTTAAGATTTAAGAAGATTGTAAATTTAAAAGGTCCATGGGGATCTACTTTTATTAATGATACAGAATTATTAATTACCGAAAAAAGTGGAGAAATTAAATTAATAGACCTTAATACTAAAAAAATTTTTTCATTAAATCACAATCTTAACTATTTAGAGCATGGTCAGGGTGGTTTATTAGATATTCTTTATAAAGATGATTTTGTATATATTTCTTATACAGAAAATAGAGGAAATTGGAAAACTAGTACCTCAATAGCAAAATCGAAATTTAATGAAAAAGATTTAATCTTTAAAAATATTTTTCAAGCAAATCCACCTATTGACTCTGGATATCACTTTGGATCAAGGTTGGCGATCAAAGATGGTTATCTTTTCGCGTCTGCTGGTGAAAGAGGTCAAGGTATGATTGCGCAAGATCCTACAAAGCATCCTGGCAGTATCATTAGAATAAATATTGATGGAAGTATCCCAAAAGATAATCCAAAATTTCAGGGTAAATCAGATTGGTTACCTGAAATTTATCAAATAGGTATTAGAAATCCTCAAGGTCTAACTTTATCACCATTTGATGAAAAAATTTATATGAGTAATCATGGAGCGAGAGGTGGGGATTGGTTTGGTGAAGCCAAAAAAGGTGAAAATTATGGATGGAAAATTTTAGGTTGGGGAGGGACAAACTATTCAGGTATTCCCATCGGTCCAAAATGGAAACCAGGTTTTACAAAAGCGATACAATATTGGGTGCCGTCCATAGCAACAAGTGCAATTACAATTTATAAAGGAAAAGAGTTTAGTGAATGGAATGGACATGCTTTAATTACTTCACTTAAAGACAAATCTTTAAGAAAATTAATATTTGACGACTTATCTAATGTAAAAGAGGAAATCATATTTAAAAATAAAATTGGAAGAATAAGAGATATACAAGTACATCCTAATAACGGAAAAATTTACTTTTTAGGAGAAGACGCTCTCTGGCTGATGGAGAAAATCTAATTTTTTAGATATAAGTAACCACTTAATTCGATTAAAAGATTATATCTAAATAAATTTATGAATTGGGTAGTTTTTACAATTTTAGCGGCTTTTTTTCAAAATCTTAGAACTTCATTACAGAAAAAATTAAATAAAGATTTATCATTGGTTGCTTCAGCATACGTAAGATTTGCCTTTGCATTACCATTTGCTTTTGCATTATTTTTTTTTTTTCACGATTTTGACATTATTTCAGATATTCTAGATCAAACTAATTTCATTTTTTTTACTTTTTTAGGATCTATTTTACAAGTTACTTTTACAATAACACTATTATACCTTTTTAGATTTTCGAATTTTGTTGTCGGTACTTCACTAAGTAAAACAGAAGTTATTCAAATTGCGATTTTTGAATATATCATATTAAAAGATAAACTTAATTTGCTTGGTGTTTTTGGAATAATAATTGCAACGCTTGGTGTTATTATTATTTCGATCAAAGATTATAAATTGTTTTTTAAAAATTTTTTTTCAAAGGTAACACTTATTGGATTGGGAGCAGGACTTTTACTAGGTCTTAGTGTTGTCTATTTTAGGGCTGCAGCATTAATGCTTGAAAATTTTTCCTCTAATTTTGATAGAGCGCTTACTACAGTTTTTTTTGCTTTAGTAATTCAAACTATAATCATTAGTGCATATCTGATAATTTTTGAAAAATCGGAATTCAAAAAATTTTTTGATAATAAATTTGAAATATGCTTGACTGGATTAGCTGGTTTTTTAGCGACACTATCCTGGTTTTTTGCATTCACTTTAATTCAAGCATCTTTTGTAAGAGCTGTTGGTCAAATTGAAATATTTTTTAGTTACATCTCATCAAAATATCTTTTTAAAGAAAAAATAACTTTTATTGAAATTTTAGGTATTTTGATATTTATAGCTGGTGCAACTTTATTGCTTTTAACAAGAACAACTTAATCTTTAATTATTTAATAATTTGTTTTTTGCTTTTTCAAACTCTTCTTGGGTTAGTACACCGCTTTCTCTTAGTTCATTCAATTTTTCTAATTCATTACTCAAAGATTTATCAGTGTTTGAATCCTCATTATTTTCATCTATTTCATTTTCACCTTTGTTAGCTTGTTTCGCACTAACACCGCTCATGATAGCTCTCGTCCCTAAGTATAATACAAAGAATAAAATAGGAATTACCAGTCCAAAAAAAATTAATTTTTCCATTACCTAATCATCATCCTCTTCTCTCCAATTTTTTTCATACATAAGCCAAGCTGCATATATAACTGAAAATGTTCCAACAATCATACCATAATCAAAACCTGTTTGTTGATCATATAAGTACCAGCCCAATTGGGTAGCTCCAATGGTAGGAACTGTTAAAATTAAGAATACAATTGCAATTCTATAAGGATATTTAGGTTTCTTCACACCTCAAAATATCAAAAAATTTAATAGGTTGTAACTTTAAAGTTGCGATCTTTTGAAACACTCTACAGTATTTTTTAATAAACAAGCGATTGTCATTGGTCCAACTCCGCCTGGAACTGGTGTTAATGCTTTAGCATTTTTTGAAACTTCATCAAATGCAACATCACCAACAATACCTTTGTCGGTTTTATTAATTCCAACGTCAATTACAATTGTGTCTTTTTTAACCCAATCTCCTTTAACAAGTTCAGGAATACCGACAGCAGCTATAATTATATCTGCTTCTAAACATTCAGCCTTGAGATCTTTTGTTTTTGAGTGAGTAATTGTTACGGTGCAATTTTCTTTTAAAAGAAGTTGTGTCATCGGTTTTCCATTTAGATTAGATCTTCCAACTATAACTGCTTTTTTTCCACTTAAGTTTGGCTCAATTTTTTTAATTAATAAATAACAGCCTAGTGGAGTACAGGGCACGGAACTCTCGTAACCTGAAGAAAGATTACCAACATTCATAGGATGAAATCCATCAACGTCTTTAGATGGATGAATAGCCTCAATAATTTTTTGTTTATCGATATGTTTTGGCAAAGGTAACTGAACTAAAATACCTGAAACGCTCTTATCTTTATTTAGATCATTAATCTTATCCAAAATAACTTTTTCTTCCACAGAGTCTGGGTATTTAATTACATCAGAATTTAAACCAACCTCTTTTGCTGATTTCTCTTTGTTTCTTACATATATTTGACTAGGGGTAAGATCTCCAATCAAAATCACCGTTAAACCTGGCACTTTATTATACTTATTTTTTAATTCAGCAACTTCTTGTTTAAGTTCTTCTCTTAATTCAGCTGCTGCTTTTTTTCCATCAATTAGAATCATAAGTTTTAAAAAATTAAAGGTGCGATGTAGAGCTTCATACACATTTCTATAAACCAAATCAATAGAAGTAATATAATGGGTGAGATATCTAAGGATCCTAAATTAGGTAAAAAACGTCTAATTTTATTAAGTATAGGATCTGTTAAACGATATGTTAATTCTAAAATTGAATAAACAAATCTATTTTGTGTATTTAAAACATTTAAAGCAACCATCCAGCTTATAATTACATTGGCTATTACTACGTAGGAATAAAGCTTTAATATTTGTAAAGCTAAATAAAAAATGGCTATCATTTTTTTTCTATATAAATAGATGAACTTGGGAATGCAAAAGACGCTTTGTTTTTTTCAACAATCTTTTTTATTTCAATTGCTAATTTCTCTTTTACCGATAACCACTCATTCCAACTGTCTGATTTAGTAAAACAACGAACATACATATCAATTGAACTATCAGAAAATTTGTCAACCCTCACCGCAATGCCTATGCTTGTGTTAAAGTCCTCACTTTTTTGAATGTGATCTTCAATTTCATTTCTTATAGTTTTTAATTGATCAACAGTTGTGTCATATTGAAGAGTTATAATCCAACTTATTAACCAATTTGAAGTTTCACTAACATTTACAACTGCATTTTCAGCAAATTGAAAGTTAGGAATAATTGCAAGAGATTTATCAAACTTTCTTATCGTTGTTGATCTAAACCCAATTTTTTCAACTATACCTTCTATAATTCCCTCGACTAATATCCAATCACCTATTTTAAATCTTTTTTCAACTAGAACTAAAATACCTGAAATCAAATTTTTAAATAAGTCTTGGGCACCCAAAGCCACTGCAACACCAAACAAACCAAGACCAGCAATAATTGGTCCTATCTTTATTCCCCAAAGTTCTAATACAGCAGCTAGACCTAAAATAAAAATTAGTATTTTTAAGGATTTAATGATCCATCCAATTAACTCTTTTGTTAAAAGTTTATCAAGTCCACTTAAGATATAAGACACAGGTTCAATAATTTGATGTATCACCCAAAAGATTAAAATTGTTATTAATGTTCTATTTATTGTATCAACAACTTCTCTTCCTTCAATTGAAAAAGTCATGTAATAACTTGCTATAAAAAACCCCAAAACAATTGGTAAAAATCTTGCTGGTCCAATCAATGCAGACACAAAAGTATCATCTAATTTATTAGTAGTTCTTTTAGAAATTATCTCTAATTTTTTAATAATAAGTTTACTTATTAATCCTCTAAATATTAAAAAAATTAAAAAAATTCCAATACCAATTAATATTTGAAAAATATCTACTCCTAATATCCCTCTATTCCAGACTGATAAAAAGACTTCAGAAAAATTATTTATTATTTCCATAGTTAAATTTTATATAACAAAAATTCCTCTTCTCCAGGATTAAAAAGAAATATCTTCTTCCACTTAATTTCATTTAATTTAGCTGATGTTTTTTCGCCTATACACATCAAATTAGTACTCATCCAAAGACTCTCTAGCTGATTAAATTTTATAAATTTTAAAAGACTTGATGCACTATTTTGTGAATAAACGTAAACCATGTCGGGCATATCAAGTTTTAACTTATCAATAAAATCATTATCAAATTTTTCATTATGTACAGTTTCGTAGTTAATTAATCTTTTTACTTCGTATCCCTCACTTTGCAGTTGATTATCAAGATCAACTGAAATGTTTTCTCCACTTACATAAATTAATTTACCCTCTGTTTTCTCAAAATTCTGCAATATCAATTCTTTCAAATTTAGAACGTTTCCCTCTGCAGCTATTGTATTAGAAAAACCATGACTTCTTGCTTCTTGTTCAGTTGCATTCCCTACACAAAAACATTTTATATTTTTATCGAGTCCAGTTAAATCTAAAAATTTCACAGCGTTAGAACTTGTAAAAATGATACCCCTAAATTCAGAAAGATCTATTTCTTCATGCAGAATTTTTTTAATTGATAATAAAGGCAAATGAGAAACCTTATGACCAAGAGACTGGAACTTGATGATCATTTCAGAACAGTCTTCTATAGGTCTGGTTAATAGAATATGCATTTTATCTTTTATAAGAATTATTTGATTTTGTTTTTAAAATATGACCAACCTCATTTCCGAGTTCTCTAAAATTTTTTAATTTATCAGATTTTTTTTCATAAAATCTTTGTGAACCATCTAATGAAAAGAGCTCGGCTTCCACTGTAATTTTGTTTTCATATATTTTAGAATGAATTCCAACTGCTGTTTCACAATCTCCCTCTAAAATTTTTAAAATATTTCTTTCAGCATGTGCTCTTTGATAAGTTTCTTTATGATTGATCTTTTTTAACATTGAAATCATATCTTTATCATTTTCTCTACACTGTATAGCAATTATGCCTTGTCCTGCACTTGGAATTATTTCCTCAATAGAAAAAATATCTGAAATTTTATCTTCTAATTTAAGGTACTTTATTCCAGCATAAGATAAAATTATCGCATCATACTCACCATCTGCTAATTTTTTTATTCTAGTGTCAACATTCCCTCTTATAAGTTTACAATTAACATCAGGCTTTATTTTTTTAATTTGAAATTGTCTCCTATAAGAAGATGTTCCAATAACAGCATTCCGTTTTAAATCTTTAAATTTTTTATTACCATTAATTATTGCGATTTCTCTAGCATCAGTTCTCTCAAGAAATGTATCTGTTAAAAGACCATTGGTCTCAATAGCTGGCATGTCTTTTAGTGCATGTACAGCTATATCAATATTATTTTTTTGAAGTTCATGTTCGATACTACTTGAAAACAAACCTTTGCCACCAACATCGGATAATCTGGTGTCTAGTATCTCATCACCTTTGGTAGAAATCTTTTCAATATTTATATCTTGAGCAGTAAAGTTGGTTACCTCAATAATTTTTTGTTTTACTTTTTGTGCATATAATAATGCTAACTTACTTCCTCGAGACCCAATTGTTATTTTCTTTTTCATAAAAAAATCATTTCTTACTTGTATTGGGATTGTACAATTATTAAAAACTATTTGTATGAATAAAAAACCCTTAATTCTTGGAATAGAAACTAGCTGTGATGAGACTGCAGCATCTTTAATCTCAGAAAATGAGCAAGGAATACCAATAATTCTCTCTAATATTATTTCTAGCCAAACAGAGGTGCATAAGGAATTTGGTGGAATTGTTCCTGAACTTGCTGCCCGATCCCATTTACAAAAAATTGATTGGATTGTTCAAAAGGCTTTGGATGAAAGTGGAAAAAAAATAGACGAAATAGATGCAGTTGCTGCAACGGCTGGACCAGGATTGGTTGTTTGTTTATCAGTTGGATTAAGTTTTGGTAAAACCTTTGCTAATTTAATTAAAAAACCATTTATTGCAGTTAATCATTTAGAAGGCCACGCTTTAAGTCCAAAAATTAATTCAAAGTTAAATTACCCGTATTTATTTTTATTAATTTCAGGTGGACACTCACAATTTTTAAATGTTAAAGGACTTGGAAATTATAAAAGATTGGGCACTACTATAGATGATGCTTTAGGTGAGGCATTTGATAAAACTGCAAAATTATTAGGAATAGAATTTCCTGGTGGACCTAAAATTGAAGTTTTTGCTGATAAAGGAAATCCCGAAAAATATGAGTTACCAAAGCCAATTATTAACAGAGGGGGTTGCAACTTATCATTTGCTGGCTTGAAGACAGCAGTTTTAAAAATATCAAAAAAAATAAAAACAGAACAAGATAAATTTGATTTAGCAGCCTCTTTTCAAAAAACAATAATAGAAATCCTGAATAAGAAAACAAAGATTGCTTTTTTAGAGTTTGAGAAACAAAATAATCTTAAAAAAAAAATTTTTGTTATCGCTGGTGGTGTTGCAGCTAACAAAAAAATTAGATCAATGTTAATTAATTTATGCAAAGAAAAAAATTATGAAAGTATCTTTCCCCCAATAGAACTCTGCGGTGATAATGCTGCAATGATAGGGATGGTAGGCTTAGAAAAATTTAAATTAAATCAATTCAATGATTTGGATTATCCAGCAAAACCCAGATGGCCATTAGATGAAAAAGCTAATTTCTTAAAAGGAGCAGGTGTAAAATTATAATGCAATACTGGTTACTTAAATCAGAGCCTGACGTTTGGTCAATTGATCAACAAAAAAAAGCTGGTGGAAAAGGTGCACCATGGGACGGTGTAAGAAACTATCAAGCAGCTAAGAATTTAAAAACTATGAAAAAGGGTGATCAGTGTTTTTTTTATCACTCAAATATTGGAAAAGAAATTGTTGGAATAGTAGAAGTTGTGAAAGAACATTACATTGATAAAACAGACAAATCAGGAAGATTTGTTGCTGTAACTGTTAAGTTTTTGAAAAGACTTAATAACCCTGTGTCTTTAGAACAAATTAAAAAAAACAAGGATTTAAGCCATTTATCTTTAATTAAACAAAGTAGATTATCTGTAATGCCTATTGACTCTAAAAGCTGGAAGATTTTAAATAAAATGAGTAAATAATAAAAAAAAATGCCAAAAAAAAAGAAATCAAAAAAGAAAAAAACCAAAAAGACAAAGAAAAAAAAATCTTCAAAAAAAAGAAGAAAAATAAAAATAGCTTCAAAAGCTAAAAGAACACCTGCCAAAAAATCTAAAAAGATAAATATAGATAAAACATCATCTAATGATCAAATTATTAAAACTAAACCTGAATGGATAAAAAGGAGTTTAGCAAATAAAGCCCAATATCAAAAAAAATATTCTGATTCTATTAAAAATAATAATTCATTTTGGAAAAAAGAAGGAAAGAGAATTACTTGGATAAAACCTTACAAAAAAATTAAAGATGTCAAATATAGTAAAGACGAAGTAAGAATTAAATGGTTTGAAGATGGTACTTTAAACGCATCTGCAAATTGTATTGATCGTCATCTAAAAGATAAAAAAGATAAAACTGCAATTATATGGGTAGGGGATGATCCTAAAGATACTCAAAAAATTTCTTATAAGCAATTACATCAAAAAGTTTCAAAAGCTGCTAATGGTCTAAAAAAACTTGGGATACAAAAAGGCGACCGTGTCACTATTTATTTGACGATGATACCTGAATTAGCAATACTGATGTTGGCTTGTGCAAGAATAGGTGCCGTCCACTCAATAATTTTTGGTGGTTTCTCTGCAGAGTCGATTTCGGGAAGAGTGAATGATTGTAAATCAGAATATATAATTACTGCTGATGAGGGAGTAAGAGGAGGCAAAACTATTCCTTTAAAAGCAACGACAGATGAAGCTTTATCTAATTGTCCAGATGTTAAAAAATGTATTGTAGTAAAGAGAACTGGTAATTATGTATATTGGGATCAAGATCGAGATGTCTGGTATCACGACCTAATTAAGGATGTACCAAATCATTGTGAGCCTGAGGAAATGAGTGCAGAAGATCCTTTATTTATTCTCTATACATCAGGATCAACCGGAAAGCCTAAAGGAGTATTACATACCACTGGAGGATATATGGTTTATGCTTCTATGACTCATCAATATATTTTCAATTATAAACCGAATGACATTTATTGGTGTACAGCAGATATTGGATGGGTAACTGGTCATAGCTATATAATTTATGGACCATTAGCTAATGGTGCAACAACCATTATGTTCGAAGGTGTGCCAAATTACCCAGATAGTTCAAGGTGGTGGCAAATAGTAGACAAGTATAAAGTCAATACTTTTTATACAGCGCCAACAGCTATAAGGGCCTTGATGAGAGAAGGTGATGGCCCAGTTAATAAAACTACTAGAAAATCTCTAAAACTATTAGGAACTGTTGGAGAACCTATAAATCCAGAAGCGTGGATGTGGTATTACAAAACTGTTGGTAATTCAAAATGTCCAATTGTCGATACATGGTGGCAAACAGAAACAGGAGGAATTCTTATAGCACCACAAACTGGAGCTATTCCACTTAAACCCGGATCAGCAACAAAACCTTTTTACGGAATTAAACCAGTGTTAGTAAATAAAGACGGTAAAGAAATAAAAGGTGAAGGTGAAGGAAGACTTTGTATAGCTCAATCTTGGCCTGGTCAAATGAGAACCGTATATGGTGATCATCAAAGATTTATCGATACATATTTTTCACAGTTTGATGGAAAATATTTCACTGGAGATGGATGTAAAAGAGATAAAGATGGCTACTATTGGATAACTGGTAGAGTAGATGATGTAATTATTGTCTCTGGTCATAACCTTGGTACTGCTGAAATTGAAAGTGCCTTTGTTGCACATCCCAAAGTTGCTGAAGCTGCTGTAGTTGGATATCCTCATGATATTAAAGGAAATGGTTTATATTGTTATGTCACCCTCAATGCAGGTGAGAGTGAGACAGGCGATTTAGATAGAGAACTAAAACTTTGGGTGAGAAAACAAATAGGGCCTTTGGCAACACCAGATCTAATTCATTTTACCCCAGGACTTCCAAAGACTAGATCTGGTAAAATTATGAGAAGAATTTTAAGAAAGATTGCAGCAAATGAGCATGGACAATTAGGTGATACAACCACTCTTGCTGATCCAGGCGTAGTCGATAGCTTAGTTGAAAATAGAAAAAATACCTAAAATTTTATTCTTTCATTAAATTCTTTTTTTACAACATCCCATTTTAAAATCACTGAATTTAGAACTATTTTGCGATCTAAAGTTTTTAAATCTTCTGCAATTGGTGCCCACTTATACAAAGATAAAGCACTAGGATTAAATGGTAAATTATTGTGATGATCATCCCAATTAATATTTTGTATTCTTTCATCAAAACTTTTTTTTGCATTTTCTATAATATCAATTGGCATCTTATTTGAAGTTTCATCATCTAAAATTTTTAAAAAAATTTCTTTTGCTTTTTCTATATCCTGATAATTAAAATTTGCTTTCAATTTTGAAAATGTAAATAAAGTAAGATCTTGAAGAGCAACTGCATAAATATTCCACTTAGCCAAGTTTACTGAGTCCATAAATGTATCATTCTCAAAATGCAGAACGTACCTAGTTCCCATCCTCGTTTTAAGATAGCCGTAAAGAGTGACCTGACTCACCCAGGCAGATTTTGTTTGAATAAAAGTTTCAAGTTCATCTAAATTGCTAATTTTCCCCTTTGGAATGAAAGCTTTAAACATGGCGAAAAGATAAGTCTTAAAATCATGCCAAGTTAAATCTCTCCACGTTAATTTGTATTTCCCCATAAAAAGCCCTATTTTTGACACTTATAACTAGAAAAGGCTAGTAAATTTACCAATTTTAACACTTTAAATCTATTTCATAATGGTTATGGTTTTGGCCAGTTATAACTAAAAAGAGAGAGGTATAAATGTCAAAACAAGAACAACACTGGGAAAAATCCAAGGGTTTGCTAATGATGACGTTAGCAATTTGGTTTGTTTTCTCAATTGGCATCTTCCTATTCGGGGCTGAAATGAACGAAGTTACGGGACCATTTGGTTATCCATTAACTTATTGGTTCACATGTCAAGGTTCTCTTGGAATTTTCGTAATACTAATTTTCTGGTTTGCGAATAGACAAGAAAAAATTGATGAAGAGTTCGGCTTTAGTGAAAGAGGAGATGACTAATGATTAAAGGTAATTTTATAGACAATTTACCTAAGGTTTATGGAATCTATACAGGTGGTTTTTTAGCTTTCATAATCATTATGTCGATTGCCGAGCAGATGGGTATGACAGCGAAAACAATTGGTATTTGTTTCGTTGCCTTTACGGTAGCCATATATGCTATAATTGGTTATCTATCACGTACAGCTCAAGCTGATGCATATTACGTAGCAGGAAGACAAGTACCAACCGTGTTCAACGGAATGGCAACAGCAGCAGACTGGATGTCTGGTGCATCATTCGTTGCAATGGCAGGTGGTATTTACTTCAAAGGTTACGGTTATATGGCACTACTTGTAGGTTGGACTGGTGGATATGTATTAGTTGCATCACTATTAGCACCTTACTTAAGAAAATTTGGCTGTTACACAGTTCCAGATTTTATTGGTACAAGATACGGTGGTAATTTAAGTAGATTTATGGCGGTAGTAGTATTAACTGTTGCTTCATTTACTTATGTGACTGCACAAATTAACGCCACAGGTACAATTGCATCTGTTGCACTTGATATTCCATTCCAATACGCTGTATACGTTGGACTTATAAGTATCTTACTTTGTTCAATGCTTGGTGGTATGAGAGGGGTAACTTGGACACAGGTAGCTCAATATATCGTACTAATCATAGCTTACTTGTTACCAGTATTCTGGATCAGTAACAAAATGGGTGCGGGTTTCTTCCCTCACTTCATGTTAGCTGATGAAGTTTCTAGAATAGCTGAATTAGAGGCTCAGTTTGGTTTTGTTAAAAACTCTGCTGAAAATCTAAAAGAAGTACCAAAAGGTTTGGCTGGAATAACTAAAGCTCACTCAGCGGTGAACGCAACACCTTGGGCATTTATTTCATTAGCGTTAGCGATGATGATGGGAACAGCTTCATTGCCTCACGTTATGATGAGATATTTTACTACTCCAAGTGTAAAAGCAGCTAGAAAATCAGTAGGTTGGTCATTATTCTTTATCTTCCTACTTTATTCTTCTGCTCCAATGTTAGCGACACTATCTAAGTTGTCATTGATTGATCCGTCACTACCAACAGGTATTATCGGTAAATCAATAGCTGAAGTTCAATCGATAGATTGGTATCAAAACTGGAACCAAGCAAACTTAATGTTTGTAAGCGACTTTAACGGAAATGGAACTCTAGAGTTAAATGAGTTTTTCATGGGTGGTAAAGCCGTTGTGTTAGCAACTCCAGAAATAGCTGGATTACCATATGTAATCTCAGGTCTAGTTGCTGCTGGAGGTATGGCTGCTGCCATGTCAACAGCTGATGGTTTGATTTTAGCAATTGCAAATGCAATCTCACACGATGTTTACTATAAAATCATCGATCCAAAAGCTGAGACTGCGAAGAGACTAGTTGTTGCAAGGGTATTACTTGTAGTAATTGGTTTTGCAGGAGCAACTATCGCAGCTCTTGAGATCCAAGGTATCTTAGGTTCAGTAATCTGGGCTTTTGACTTTGCGATGTCAGGACTATTCTTCCCACTTGTACTTGGTGTATGGTGGAAGAGAGCTAACAAAGAAGGTGCTATAGCTGGGATGTTCTTAGGATTAGTTTCTGGTGCTGCTTACCTAGTTTGGGTAAGAACAGGCGGAAGTGGTTTCTTAGGTATTACTCAGTTAACATTTGGTATCTTTGGTTCGGCTGTCAGCTTAGTAGCTATGGTTGTAGTGAGTTTAATGACTCAGGCACCAAACGCTGCAACGCAGAAAATGGTTGATG
>CACFEW010000015.1 GCA_902565385.1 uncultured Pelagibacteraceae bacterium
AAATGACCAGAATAATCTGGGAATTTATTAAAAAAAAATTAATCCTTCCTTATCTAGATATCGGTATTGAATATTACGATTTAGGTATGAAAAGCAGAGATGATACTGATGACCAGATCACAATAGACTCTGCTAATGCAATTAAGAAAATTGGCGTAGGTATTAAGTGTGCAACCATCACTCCTGATGAAGCACGAGTTGAGGAATTTAATTTAAAAAAAATGTGGAGATCACCAAATGGAACAATAAGAAATATTATTGGTGGAACTGTTTTTAGAGAGCCCATAATTTGCTCTAATATTCCAAAATTAGTACCTTCATGGTCAGATCCAGTGGTAATTGGCAGACATGCTTTTGGCGATCAATACAGAGCAACTGATTTTAAAGTTCCAGGTAAAGGAAAGATGGAAGTTAAGTGGACATCAGAAGACGGTAAAGATGAAATTAAATACGAAGTATTTAATTTTACTGGACCAGGAGTAGCCCTTTCTATGTATAACTTAGATAAATCCATCGAAGACTTTGCTAGATCTTGCTTTAGCTACGGTCTTATAAAAAAGTGGCCAGTATATCTTTCAACAAAAAATACAATCCTTAAAAAGTACGATGGACGTTTTAAAGATATATTTGAGGATGTGTTTAATAAAGAATTTAAAGAAAAATTCGATAAGGAAAAAATTACTTATGAACATAGATTAATTGACGACATGGTTGCATGTGCAATGAAATGGAGTGGAAAATATATTTGGGCTTGTAAAAACTACGATGGTGATGTTCAGTCTGATACGATGGCACAGGGTTATGGCTCTTTAGGTTTAATGACAAGTACACTCTTAACTCCTGATGGAAAAATTATGGAGGCTGAGGCAGCCCATGGAACGGTTACAAGGCATTATAGAATGCATCAACAAGGAAAGGAAACATCAACCAATCCTATCGCCTCAATTTTTGCCTGGACGAGAGGTTTAGCTCACCGAGGTAAATTGGACGGAAATGATGATCTTATAAAGTTTGCTAACACTATTGAGCAAGTTTGTATTGATTGTGTCGAAAGTGGTTCTATGACCAAAGATCTAGCTATATTAGTTGGGCCATCAAGTAAGTACTTAACTACAAATCAATTTCTAGATGAAATTGATAATAATTTAAAAAAGAAATTAAACTAGGGACTTAATTTTTTCAAAAGCTTCATCAATCTTGCTCTTATCTTGACCCCCTGCTTGAGCAAAATCTTTTCTACCACCACCACCTTTTCCACCAATTATCTCTGATCCTAATTTTGCAAATTTTACTGCATCATATTTATCAACTAATTTATCAGTAATACCAACTGCCAAGCCAACCTTATCTTCACTGCTTGCAAAAACAATTACAATACCATTGCCTAATTCTTTTTTACCATTGTCAACTAATTTTCTTAAATCTTTAGGAGGTAAATCTTGCACTTTTTGAAATCTAACTTTTATATTATTTATCTTATCATCTTTAATAATGTTTTTAGTTTTGTCTTGAAGAACTGAACTAACATTTAGTTGTTCAAGTTGTCGTGAAAGATTTTTTATAATTTCTTTTAAATCTTTATTATCAACATTCGGTTTGCCTCCAAGTTTAATAATTTGCGATGACAAATCTTTAATCGTTTCTTCATCTTTTTGTGTCGATAAAGTTGATAATTTTTCTTTATTCTTAATAAAATCCTCAAGTTGTTTATCTCTTAAAGCTTCAACTCTTCTAACGCCCGCAGCAATAGACGATTGGCTTACGGTTTTAAATTTTCCAATATCACCGGTATTTTTGACATGTGTACCTCCACATAATTCTGTTGAAAAGTATGCTTCTTTTTCCTTTCCCATAGATACAACACGGACTTCTTCTCCATATTTTTCACCAAAAAAAGCTAGTGCTCCTTTTTCAATTGCAGCTTTTGGTGTCATAATTCTTGTTGTTACCTCAGAACTATTTGAAACATATTCATTAACTAATTTATCGATAGTTTCTAACTCTTCATCAGTAATTGGTTTCATATGACTAAAGTCAAATCTTAATCTATCTGGAGCAACTAATGATCCTTTTTGCATAACATGTTTACCTAGAGTTCTTCTTAATGACTCATGGAGCAAGTGTGTAGCAGAATGATAAGCTTTTAGATTATCTCTTCTCTCTACATCTATTTTCATTTCAACTACATCGTTGATTTTCATTTCTCCAGTTTTCAAAGATCCGTAATGAACAAATAAGTCTCCGAGTTTCTTTTGCGTATCTTCTACTTCAAAAACAGAATTACCAGAAACAATAGTACCTTTATCACCAAGTTGTCCACCTGACTCTCCATAAAACGGGGTTTGATTGGTAATGATCATTCCCTCTTCCCCAGAAGATAAAGATTTTGTCTCTTTGTTATCTTTAATTAAGTTTAACACAACACCTTCAGACTGATTAGACTCGTAACCTAAAAATTCTGTTGGGCCAATTTTATCTTTAATTGAAAACCAAATTGCTTCCTCAGAACTATCTCCAGAACCTTTCCAATTCTTTTTTGCAAGTTCTTTACTTTTTTTCATTAATTCATCAAATTTCTGATGATCAACTTTTAAAGATTTATTCTTTAAAATGTCTTCAGTAAGATCTAATGGAAAACCATAGGTGTCATATAATTTGAAAGCGACATCCCCAGGTAAAACTTTGTCTATTTTTGCAATTTCATCATTTAAAATTTTGATACCTCTATCTAGTAAAACTAAAAATTTTTCTTCCTCCATCCTTAAAGTTTCTTTGATCAAAGATTGAGACCTTTCAAGCTCTGGGTAGTTTCCTGACATCTCGTTTTTTAATGAGTCAAAAATTTTATAAAAAATTGGTTCTTTAGATCCTAACAAATGAGAATGTCTCATTCCTCTTCTCATAATTCTTCTTAGAACATATCCACGACCTTCATTTGAGGGTAAAACTCCTTCGGCTAAGAGAAATGAACTTGCTCTTAAGTGATCAGCAATTACTCTAAAACTTGATATATTCTTATCTTCTTGTTTGACTTTTGTTGCATCAGATATTGAGCTAATTAATTTCTTAAAGTGATCAGTTTGATAATTATCGTGTGTGCCTTGTAAAAGAGCAGCAATTCTCTCTAATCCCATTCCTGTATCGACAGATGGTTTTGGTAAATCTATTCTTTTTTCTTTTGAGACTTGCTCATATTGCATAAAAACTAAATTCCAAATTTCAATAAAACGATCTCCATCTTGATCTTTGGTTCCTGGCAATCCACCTTTTAAATGATCACCATGATCGTAAAATATTTCTGAGCAAGGACCGCAGGGACCAGTTTCGCCCATTGACCAGAAATTATCTGATGTTGCAATTCTTATTATTCTGTCATCACTAAAACCTGCTATTTTCTTCCAGAAATTAAAAGCCTCATCATCTTCATGAAAAACGGTTACATAAAGCCTATTTTTATCTAAACCAAAATCTTTAGTAATTAAATTCCATGCAAGTTCAATTCCTTTTTCTTTAAAATAATCCCCAAAAGAAAAGTTTCCCAACATTTCAAAGAAAGTATGGTGTCTTGGAGTGTAACCAACATTTTCTAAATCATTATGTTTACCACCCGCTCTAACACATTTTTGAGAGGTAGTAGCTCTTTGATAATCTCTTTTTTCTAAACCAGTAAATACATTTTTAAACTGAACCATCCCTGAATTGGCAAACATTAAGGTTGGATCGTTATTTGGGACTAAATTGCTAGACTCAACAATCTTATGATCATTTTTTTCGAAATATTTAAGAAATGTACTTCTTATTTCATTTAATGATTTGTCCGCCATATTTTTAAAATACAGCTTTTTTGTTCTATGTCTAGATAACGATAAGGGGGAAAGGCGCTTATAATAAGCGCCTTTATAATTTAAAGATGACCTTTAATTCTAGTTCTTCTTTGTAGGAGCAGTTTCTTTTGCAGCTTCTTCTTTTTCAGCTACTTTCTTCTCCTTTTCAATTTTTTCAGGACTTAATGGATTTCCTTCAATTTTCTTTGAAATCACACCAGCTTTTTCTCTAATTGCCATTTCTATTTCTGCAGCAACTTTAGGGTTTTGTGCAAGATAAGTTTTTGCATTTTCTCTACCTTGTCCAATTTTCTCACCTTTATAAGCATACCAAGCTCCTGATTTTTCAATGATATCAGCTTTAGCACCTAGGTCGACTAACTCACCCATTTTGCTAATACCTCTTCCATACATCAAATCAAACTCGACAACTTTAAATGGTGGTGCAACTTTGTTCTTAACTACTTTAACTCTTGTAGTATTTCCAATAATTTCATCTTTGTCTTTGATGGCACCAATTCTTCTAATGTCCATTCTTACAGATGAATAAAACTTAAGTGCGTTACCACCTGATGTTGTTTCTGGACTTCCGAACATAACACCAATTTTCATTCTGATTTGGTTAATGAAAATCATCATTGTGTTTGTATTTGAAATTGAACCAGTTAATTTTCTTAAAGCCTGACTCATTAATCTTGACTGAAGACCCACATGATGATCTCCCATTTCTCCTTCAATTTCAGCTTTTGGAGTTAAGGCTGCAACTGAGTCAATTACGATAACTGAAATAGAGCCTGATTTTACTAGTGTATCTGCTATTTCTAAAGCTTGTTCACCAGCATCTGGTTGTGAAATTAAAAGCTCCTCAGTATTTACTCCTAATTTTTTTGCGTAAACTGGATCTAAAGCATGCTCTGCATCAACGAATGCACAAATTCCACCTGCTTTTTGAGCTTCAGCAACAACTTGTAATGCTAACGTTGTTTTTCCAGAAGACTCTGGTCCATAAACTTCGATAATTCTTCCTTTAGGTAACCCGCCTATTCCTAAAGCTAAATCCAAACTTAAGGAACCTGTAGATATCGACTCGATATCCATTGCTCTTTTTTCACCAAGCTTCATCACAGAACCTTTTCCAAAATTATCTGTGATTTGGCTGATTGCTGCGTCTAAAGCTTTATTTTTCTCTTTATTATCCAATTCTTGATCTTTAGTAGATTTAACTACTTTTAAGTTATTTTTAGTCATTTTTTGCCTCTTTTTTTAATATTTTTATCACTCGAATCATGCTTATAAATGTACACATTTTGTTCTCATTGGCAAGATTTATTTATTTAAGCCTAAAAAAGCTAATAATTATCTTAACTTTAGATATTCGCTATTGAGTAATCCAATAGATTTTAAAAGATTAAACTGTGAAAGAATGTAGTTTCTCTCTGAGTCTGCTAAAGATATCTGAGCATTTAATAATAAAGAGTTAGACTGAATAACCTCTAAAGTAGTTCTATCTGAACCACTATTATATTCAGCTACAATTCCCTCATTTGCGATTTCTGCAGCATTCACCTGAGCTCTTACTGAATTCAGTAAACTTTTGTTTGATTGATAATTTGACCAGGCACTCGCAACATCTGTTTGATTTTTTTTGATCATATTATTTAAAAGAAGATTTTTTTGTGTCTCCAGACTTTTGTTTTTATTCAAATTTGCATAATTCTTTCCACCTGAAAAAAAGGGCCATGTGACAGTTGCTTTTAAAGTATCTTGCTCTTTCTCATCATAGGTAGAACTTAGATCATCTGTTTTTGATCTATCAAAAGATAAGGTTGCTGTTGGAGCTAAATCAGATCTTGCACTAGTTGTATCTTTTTTTGATTGTTCATATTCAAGTTGAGCTATGATTAAATCTGGATTGCCTTTTTTTGATATCTCTATTGCAGAATTTAGTTCATTGGGCAAGTTAACTATTACGATAGAAGATTTGTCGAGTGCCTCTACATCATTAATAGTGCCAATCACATTTTCATAATTTAGCTTACTGGTTAAAAAATCGTTTTCAGCTTGGATTAATTTTGCTTGTGCACCAGCTAAAGAAGACTCTGATTGAGCAACATCCGATAACGATATATTACCTCGCTCAAGCCTAATTCTATCCGTTTCAACCTGTCGATCTAACAGGTTAACATTGGATTTATTAATCTTAAGTTTTTCGTTTGCTGAAATTAACCCCGTATAAGCTTGAATTGATTTATATAGAATTTCTTGCTCTTTTTTTAAAAGCTTTGCTTTAGCTAATTCAATGCCAATTTTACTTTTACTTAATTCAGCACCTCTTCCAAAATCTATTAATGTTTGGGTAATTGTTAATGATTGTACAGTTGGGTCTACATCTGAAATTGTTGCATCTGTTCCGTTCTGATTGGTTAATTTATTGGTATCCTCTGAACTTTTACTTCCACTTAAGGTTACAGAGGGAAGATATGAGCTCATCGAAATTTTCAGTTCTTGCTCAGAAATATTCAAACTTTCTCTTTCAGCATTTAACTCATTGTTGTCATTATAAGCCTTTTTTAATGCTGCAGAAAAAGTTTCAGCACTAGCATTATTAAGCAAAAATATTAAACTTGTTATTATTAAATAAATTCTAATCATTTCTTTTTATATACAGCAGATTTAATTTGATGGTTACTATTTAAATTGAATATAACAGATGCATATTTTGGCATATTTCTAAACATGTTTTGAGTAATCCTTTGATAAGTTTGCATAAAATTTAATACATCGCCTCTACTCATTATTTTTGATTTCACTTTGCTTTGAACCCAAAGTTTTCTCTCTTGTTTTAATCTCCATTTTTGTAACAAGCTAAAATTTTTTGCTTTTAGATAAACCAAACAATTTAATTGTGAATATAAATTTTTATATTTTGATTTTAATTGATTGTTAACATATTTTCTCCAAATCTGTTTTTGATCTTTTGCCTTTTCCAACGAATTAATTGTTTTCTTTAAAGTATTATTTTTTTCTGATTTTGCACCCACGCACCATCCTTCAAAAATAATTACATCTGGTCTTTTCTTTAAATCGTACCATCTTTTTTTATTAAACCTGTCATCAATTGCTTTATTAAATGTCGGTAATTTTAACCTTTTGAATTTCTTACTTTTTGAATTTCTAAAGAAATTCAGCATCATATTTATGTCATGTGTTCCAGGTACACCTCTAGTTAAAAGCATAGGATGAACTCTTTTTGATAAATTTATCCGCTCTTTTCTTGTTTTATAAAAGTCGTCTATTGAAATTCTAAAAACATTTAATTTAAAGTATTTTGTTAATATAATTCTGATTAAAGAACTAATTGTAGTTTTACCAGTTCCTTGCCCTCCTGCTAATCCTACAAAATACGGTTTTTTTTTATCAGCTTTTTCACTGATCCAAAAACAAAGAGGAATTAAGAAAGATTTAATCATCCTTTCTTTATTTTTAAATTTATCGGCTTTTGTCTCTTGAGATTTAATGAACTTTAAACAGTCTTTTTTTACCCTACCAAAACATAAACTAAATTGTTGCATGAAAATTATTTTTTGTCTAAAGGATGATTTTGACCATCGTTTACTGGAACATCTTTGATATCAAAAGTATTTATTTCATCAATACATCCAACATTAAATCCTGTCATCGCTGGATTTATTCTTGGGTTGTGATGGGTATAAATTCCACAATCTGAGCAAAAGTAATGTTTGGCAACTTTTGAATGAAATTGATAAAGTTTTAATTTTTCTTCACCTTTAACAATTTTAAAATCTTCGTTTTTTACCATAGACATAATTGCTCCTTTTCTTTTACAAATAGAACAATTGCATTTTATTACTTTGGCTAAGTCTCCCTCTAAATTTATTTCAGCTTCTATAGCACCACAATGACACGATAGTTTTTTCACTATTCTCCCCATTTTCCATGAAACTCATAAACTACTGCAGGTTTATCACCTACTACCCAACCATCATGACCTGGTTCTATTGAATATGCATCACCAGCCTTATAAGTTAATTCAGTTCCATCATCATGTTTTGCGCAAACTGCTCCTGAAACAATTACACCTAGATGTTTTGCTTTACAGCTATCTGTGCCAACTGTTGGCTTAATGTCTTGTGACCATTTCCAACCTGGTTGTAAAACTAATCTCATAACTCTTTGATCTCCTACTTTCACAATATCTATTTTAGCATTTTTAAAATTCGTGTTACTTTCGTCTGGATTGTCAAAAGTTTTGACTTCAATTGAACTCATTATTTTTCTCCTTTTATAATTAAATTAGAATTTAAAACTATCCTTGGTTGAAGTTATCCACAAGCATACAAAATATAGTTTTGATGTTCACGTTTTGATTCACTTTTGATTCAATTACGGACTCAAAATACAACCTCTTGCGTGCATTGTATAAATGGTCTATAAATTAGAACAAAACAAGAACATGAAACTAACTATTCCCTATTATCTACATAAAGCTGGTGCTGGTTTCCCATCACCTGCCACTGATTATATCGAAGAAGATATCGATCTGAACATGCATTTAATCAAAAATGTTCCAGCCACTTTTATCATCAGAGTTCAGGGTAAATCCATGGTCGATGTTGGGATTAATGATGGAGACTTATTAGTTGTCGATAAAAGTTTAAAACCAAAAAATTTTTCAACGGTTATTGCAAATGTTCACGATGAACTTGTAGTTAAAACTTTAGTTCAAGAAAGAGATAAAAAATTTCTATCATCTGGGTCTAAAGATTTTTCTAATAGAATTTTAATTAATGAAGAGGAAGATGTTTTTATTTGGGGGGTTGTGACTTATGTCATCCATTCCACGTACTAAAAAAATAGGCTTAGTTGATTGTAATTCTTTCTATGTTTCATGTGAAAGATTATTTAATCCAAAAATAAGAAAAAAACCTGTGGTTGTTTTGTCCAATAATGATGGTTGTATCATTTCTAGATCCAACGAGGCAAAAGCACTGGGGATCAAGATGGGTGAACCTTACTTTAAAGCAAAAGATATTATTGTAAAAAATAAAGTTGAAGTTTTTTCGTCAAATTATTCCTTATATGGAGATTTATCTAGAAGGGTAATGAGAACTCTGAAAAGATTTAATACTGAAATAGAAGTTTACTCAATTGATGAAGCATTTATAGATTTATCTAATTTTCCAGACTCTGAAGTTGAAAAAGTTGGAAGAGAAATTAGAGAGACAGTTTTACAATGGACTGGAATTCCGACTAGCATTGGTATCGCTAAAACTAAAACTTTAAGTAAAGTTGCAAATCATATCGCAAAGAAAAAACAATCAGGAGTAACAAGTTTAATTGGCATTGAGAATTTAGATCCTATCTTAGAAAAAGTTGAAATTAATGATGTGTGGGGTGTTGGTAGACAGCTTACGAAGTTTTACCAAAAGAATGGAATTTACAACGCAAAACAGCTTAAGAACAAATCTAATACTTGGATCAAAAAATGTTCCAACGTTTTAAGTTCTAGAACTGCAATGGAACTTAGAGGGGTGCCTTGTATTGGTTTAGAGACAACACAAACAAAAAGAAAGAGCTGTGTCGTTTCAAGATCATTTGGAAAGAGAATAGAAAAGTTTCAAGAATTAAAAGAAGCGGTTGCAAATTATTGTTTAAATGCATCTGAGAAAATTAGATCAGAGTCTTTAGTTGCAAAAGCAATTACAGTTTTTGTCAGAACCAGTCCTTTTCAAAGAGACTATGGTTATTATTCAAATGCAAAGACAATTGATTTTCCAATTGCAACAAATAATAGCATTGAAACTGTTAAAACTGCAGTTTCAATTTTAGAAAATATTTTCAAAAATGGATATCGATATCAGAAAGCAGGTGTTATGCTTACAGGACTACGTAACGATGATGGTAGAAAAAATTTATTTTCATCAGAAAAAGATGAAAAGATAAAAAGTTTAATGCGATCAATTGATAATACTAATTATAGATATGGAAGATCCACATTAAGTCTGGCGAGTGCAGGTGTTCATAAAAAATGGAACATGAGAAGACAATACTCTTCTAAAATAGATACAGCAGATTTTTATTGTCTACCGACAATTAGAGCTACTTAGTAAAATGACAGTTTGGTTCTACAACTGTCCATGATGAAGTACCAAAGTTTCTTTTTAAAATATTTTCAAAATTAAGAACTATTTTTCTTTGATAATTATTAAGGTTACTTCGATTAGTAGACCATTGTTTTAATCTTTGAACATTCTCATGATCTGGAAATCGAGTTACGTAAGCGTAAAGCCATCCCCAATTACTACTAGATCTACTATCTAGATCTTGAACTTTATAATTCTTAGCAGGTCCAGGTGATTTCATTTCTTTGGCATATTTAAATACAATTTCATTAGTCTCTGTAAAATCTATAAAAAACTTAACAATGTTATGAAAATTTTTTCCTTTATAATCATATTCCCAAATATTATAGCCCTGATTTTCAGCGATAATTGCTATTACTGACAATGCATTCATGGCTCTGCCTTGATAAAACATAGCTCTTCCACCACGTCTTGTTTCGATAGGTAAGCTTCCATCTCCTCTTTGGTGTTTGATTGCTGCCTCATAATTTTTAAAAGCTTTACGAAATTGAGTATTATCGTTTAACAAAATTCCTAATTCCATGTGTGCTATAGCTGAGGAAAGAGCATGATTATGAGCTCTCTTTGGAACACCTATCGCCTTAGTACCTTGTTTATAAGTCATGCCATACATTAAATGCTTATTTTTTTTAACAATTCTTTCAAACCAATCTTTGATTAATTTATCTTCATTATCAGGAACTTTAATAATTTGTTTTGCAAACGAATATCCTGCCATCATTGGAGAAGCCACCCAAAGATTTACTGTCAAAGTATCATTCCAATGTCTGCCCTCATGATTAGATGGTCCTGTTCTTTTTGCAGCATCAGCTTTTGCCCAATCTAAAATTACTCTTTTTACATTCTTACAAGCTTCAATATCTCCTCCACCACATGGACGTTTAAAATTTTCAAACTTATTTAGAGCATACATAAATCTATTATCCAGTCCGTATCCTGATGGAGCTTCAACTTTTATTATTGGTAAAACAGGATTGGTAGTTTGATTTACATACATATTATTTATGCATTTATCCAGTTTTTCTCGAACTGGAAAAATAATTTCTGGCTTAGTAATTATTGCTTTTTTTTTTATTTCTTTAAAATCACTTTTTGAGGTGTTGGTAATTATAAAAGACAATGAAATTAAAAAAATAATTCTTTTGAATATCATCCGGTATTTTTCATGGCCGCAGAAATACCTGCAATGGAAGTCAGTAAAGCGTCCTCTAAATATTTTCTATTTTTTTTATCTTTTTTCTTTTTTAATTTGTAAATAACTACTGGCTGAATAATATTTAAAACCTCAGAGTAAATATTTCTCACTAATGCTTTAGATCTAAATTCTTTTCTTATCTTCAAAATTTCCTTAGGGGTAATTTTTTTATTTAATTCCTTTATTGTATCAAATTGAAATCTTAGTTTCTGTCCAACTCTTTGAAGTTTTTTATCAGCGAGAAACTCCTCATAAATTTTTGAAATTTCAGGATCAGCTTTCGAAATTACCATATCAAGCATATCTAGCATTGAATTAAAGAAAGGCCAATTTTTTTCCATGTCATATAAAGTTTTTCTAAACTGTTTGATATAAGAGTATCTTAATGCTTCAGCACTTCCTAACCAGGCTGGAAGCATTAATCTAATCTGTGTCCATGCAAATGCCCAAGGTATTGCTCTTAAACTTTTTATATTATCAACATTTTTTCTTTTTGAAGGTCTTGAACCAATAGATAACTTGCCAAGTGCTTTGTGAGGAGTGACAGTCCTAAAATACTCAATAAAATCGGAATTTTGATTAATATTTTTTCTATATGAATTTTTAGAAATGTCAGACATTTTTTCAATTAAATCTCTCCAGTTTTTTTTAGGAATTGGTGGAGGATTTAATGTAGCCTCTGTAACAGCGCCGATGTAACTACATAAATTATAATTAGCCAAAGGCTCATAACCATACTTTTGTTGAATTACCTCCCCTTGATCAGTAATTCTTATATTACCATTAACTGAATTAGGAGGTTGTGATCTTAAAGTAGCCTGTATCGGACCTCCTCCCCTACCTGCTGATCCACCTCTGCCGTGAAAAAAAGTTATTTTGATCTTAAATTTTTTTGCCAATTTTATAATTTCTTCTTGTGCTTTATACTGATGCCAACTAGCACATATTTTTCCAGCATCTTTACTTGAGTCTGAATATCCAATCATAACTTCTTGATCATGATTAATCAGTTTTCTATACCATTTTTGAGAAAATAAAGTTTCCATGATTGATTTTGCATTTACAAGATCATCTAAAGTCTCAAATAAAGGAACTACTCTTAGTTTGTTTTTTATATTTGCCTCTTTTTGTAAGAAAGATACTGATAAGATATCTGAAGCAGAGGTAGTCATTGATATTACATATGCACCTAAACACTCAGATGGCTCATAAGATAAAGCTTTGAAAGTGTCCCAAACTTCTTTATTTTCTTTGTTCTTAAATTGAAAATTTCTGATTTTATTAGATTTAGAAGTTATTAATTTCTTTAAAAAGTTTAATTTTTCTTTTTCAGCAAAATTTGAATAATCTTTTTTATACTTTGTTTTTACAAACTCAGATATCAATTGTTTGTGTCTCGCAGACTCTTGTCTGATATCCAATCTTGCTAGATTAATGCCAAAACATTTAGCTCTTCTCATTAAATCCAACAATTCACCGCTAGCAATATTTTCATTTTGATTTTGCTCTAAAGACTCTCTTACAACTCTTAAGGGTTTGAGAATTTCCTCTCTAGAGCTTAATAATTTTTTTTGATCTAATGGCTTATTATAAACTAGATGTTGTTCAATGGATCTATGAGTAACTCTCATTTTATCTCTCAAAGGTCTTAGAAAAACTCTATAAGGCTCGAATGATTGACCAACTTTACTTAAGATTTTTTTTGAAGCCTTTTCCATAGAATAGGATCTTATTATTTTAGTAAGAGCCTTTTCATATAATTTAGCTGCCTCCCACCTAGAAAGTAAAATTACTTTTTTTGTGACTTCAGAGGTAACATTAGGATTACCGTCTCGATCACCACCCATCCATGAACCAAACACAATAGGATTAAAATTTTTTGGTAAATTTTTACCCATATTTTTTACAAATATAGAATTTAATTTTCTATAAACTTTTGGAACAGTGTTCCACAAGCTATCTTCAATAACGGCCAGTCCCCATCTAGCTTCATCAAATGGTGATGGCTTGAGTCTTTTAAGATCATCCGTATTCCAAATAATTGTTAACTCATCATAAAGATTTTTATCAAGCACTTTTAATTTTGAGGGAAAATTTTTGAACAATTCC
>CACFEW010000016.1 GCA_902565385.1 uncultured Pelagibacteraceae bacterium
GTGACAAAAGCTTATCAAAAAGAGATTTTTTGAGAATTATTAAACCTTTAAAAAAATTTGGAGCAGATTTTAAAAGTAATTTGGGAAAGCTTCCAATAATAATTAAGGGAACCAATAACCCTAATCCAATAGTCTACAATGAAACAAGAGGATCTGCTCAAGTCAAAAGTTCTCTGATGCTTGCTGCATTGAATACACGTGGTGAAACAATAATAAAAGCAAAAAAATCAAGAAATCACAGTGAACTTCTTTTCAAGTATTTAAATTTACCAATAAAGGTTCAAAAGATAAAAAATTATGACCTTATTAAGATTAAAGGAAAAAAAAAGATACCACCATTAAATTACAAAATACCATCTGACATAAGTTCGTGTGCTTTTTTTATGGTTCTCACTATTTTATCTAAAAATTCTAAATTGAAAATTAAAAATGTTAATATAAATCCCTCAAGAGTAGGTATTTTACATATTCTAAATATGATGGGTGTCAAAATACGAAAGATTAATGTAAAAAAATATAAGGGGGAAAAAATAGCAGATTTAATAATCAAAAGCACAAAAAATATAAAAGCAATAAATTGTCCCTCTAGATTAAATAGTTCTGCAATTGACGAATTTTTACTAATATTTCTTCTAGCCGCAAAAGCAAAAGGTGTTTCTTTTTTTAAAGATTTATCCGAATTAAATGAAAAAGAGAGTCCTAGATTGAAGTGGGGTTCTAAAATTCTCAACAAAATGGGAATCAAAAATGTTTTAACAGATAAAAGTATAAAGATTTACGGAAATCCTAATTTAGAAATCAAAAAAAAAATAATTATAAAAGATTTTCTCAAGGATCACAGAGTTTTTATGACTGCTACTGTAGCAGCTTTAATTTTTGGAGGTCATTGGTCTATAGCCGATAAAGACGCAATAAATACCTCTTTCCCATCCTTTATTAAAAAAATGAAGTATTTAGGTGCTAAAATATACTAAATTCTCTGTTGATCTATTGTTTAAATTTATCTAAAAGGTCGAAGTTTTTTTAAAACCGTAAAATGAAAATGAAATTATATTAATGGAAGTATACAAAGATCTATCAAACCCAGCATCCAAAGAATTTGAAAATTTATTAAATAATCAACTTTCAAAAATTACTATAGAAGAAGGTAAAATTATTGAAGGCAAAGTAAATAAAATTACAGAAAAATATATTTTTCTTTACATACCAAACTTAAAATCCGAGCCAGTTTTAGATATTAACGAATTAAAAACGATGGGGTTAAGTGAGAAGATTAAAATTGGTGAGACAATCCCAGTATTATTAGAAAAGATAGAAGATAGAAATGGTGATGTTGTTGTCTCAGCTAGTAAGGCTCAGAAAATTAAAGGTTGGGATAAATTAGTTCAGGCATATGAAAAAAAAGAGCCAATCATGGGTAAAATAGTATCTAAATGCAAAGGTGGGTGCATAGTTGAACATATGGACACAGGTTCGTTAATGTTTTTACCGGGATCCCAAATAAGCGACAAACCTTTGAAAGATATAAGTCATTTAATGAACGAGCCACAAAAATTTGCATTAATAAAATTAGATAAAGTCAGAGGTAATGCTTGCGTTTCAAGGAAAGAAATAATTTCATCATTTAAAAAAGAGGATAAAGCAAAAATTATTGAAAAATATAAAATTGGCGATGTTATTAAAAATGCAGAGGTGAAAGGTTACAGTTCTTTTGGTTGCTTCTTCAATGTTAATAATGAGTTAGATGTTTTAGTTCACTTACAGGAGATTTCTTACAGCAGAGTAAACCACCCTGAGGAGGTGTTCAATATTGGAGAAAAACATGATTTAAAAGTTATAAGTATTGACAAAGAAAAATTACAAATTGGTTGTTCAATAAAACAATTATCTCCAGATCCCTTTGAACACGTTGAAAATTATGAGCTTAACAAAATTTATAAAGCCAAAGTTGTTAAAATTATCGATTTCGGTGCATTTTGCGAATTGGAACCAGGATTAACGACTTTATTACATTCAAGTGAGCTGAGCTGGACTAAAAAAAATCTATCTGCGAAGAAAATGTTTAAAGTTGGAGATGAAATAGATTGTGTCATCACAGAAATAGATAAAGATAAAAGAAGAATTGCGATCTCCTATAAGCAAGCAAAAGAAAATCCTTTTGTAGTTTTCGAAAAAAAATATCCTGTAGGAACAATAATTGAGACTGAAGTTGTGAACAAAAATGAATACTCTTTATTTGTAAGTGTTAAAGATTTAGATATAGATGCATTTTTACACTGTAATGACTTAACCTATTTAAATAATGGAGAAGAAGAATTAAAGAAATATAATATTAATGACAAAATTAAAGTAAAAGTTTTAGAAATTAAAACTGAAGATCAGAAAATTAGAGTCGGCTTGAGACAGACTTTACCAGATCCATTAGATTGGTTTAATGATAAGAAGATAAATCAAATAATAACTGTGAAAATCACATCTTCTGATAACAAAGGCCTTACTGTTAGACCGGAAGGGTGCGAAATGGACTTTAGTATTAAAAAAAATCAAATAGCAATTAATTCTGCAGATGCTCGTCCGTCAAGGTTCACTGGTGGTGAAAGAATTGATTGCGCTATTGCAGAGTTAGATTTACAAAAAAGAAAGGTTTCCTTAAGTATAAAACTTTTAGAAGAAATTCAAAAAAAAGAAGCTTTAGACAAATATGGAGCTGAAGGTTCTGGTAAAAACTTACCCTTTTCATCTTTGTCTGAGGATTTAGATAAAAAAAAGAAAAAATAATAATTAAATATTAAAATTGGCTATTGTAAAATCAAAGCTTTTAAAACAACTTTCAAGAAATTATCCAAATTTTTTAAAAAAAGATTTAGAAAAATTTACAAATATTATACTAAGCGAAATTAAAAAAACCCTCAAAAGAGGTGAAAGAATTGAACTTAGAGGATTTGGTGTATTTTATACCAATATTCAAAAATCTCGAATATCTAGAAATCCTAAAACTGGAGAGAAAGTAAACACACCAGAAAAAAAAACAATTCACTTTAAAATGGCAAAAGAAATGTTTAAAAAATTGAATAATGAAGATGAATAAAATATTTGTTGCCTGCGATAGTACAAATATTAAAAAAATAAAAGAAATAATTACAAAAACTAAAAATCCTAAATTAAAAGTAGGTTACAAGTTCGGTTTAGAGTTTTTAAATTCAAAAAATGGTAGAAATTTTTTATCTAAATTAAAAAATAAAATTATTTTTGCAGATTTAAAACTTAATGATATTCCTAATACATGTGTTTCGACAATAAAAGCAGTTAAAGATCTTAAAATAGATTACTTGACAATGCATATTAGCTCAGGCTTGAAAGCTCTAGTCTCCGCAAAAAAAGTTTCGGGAAAAACTAAATTAGTTGGAGTAACTGTTTTAACATCTCTAGACAATAAAGCTCTTAAACAAATAGGTCACAAAAACAATGTAAAAGAATTAGTTTTGCAACAAGCCAAACTTGCATCTAAAGCAAAATTAGATGCTATAGTATGCAGCGCTCAGGAAATAGAAATAGTAAAAAAAGTATTTAAAAAAGAAATTATTACTCCGGGTATTAGAATAAATAAAAACAATGATGATCAAAAAAGAACTTTAACTCCGAATCAAGCTTACAAAAATGGGAGTGATTGGTTGGTAATTGGTAGGCCAATTACTAGAGGTAATATAAAAAAGAATATTCAAAAATTAATAGATCATATAAACAAATGATCAAAGGGTTAAAAATTTGTGGGGTCTCAGACACTAAAACCTTAGATTATATTTTAAATCATCCATATCCGCCAAAATTTATTGGTTTCATCACAAATTATAAAAAAAGTAAAAGATATGTTGAATATAAAAATTTAAAAAATTTGTTAAACGTTGATAAAAACCAATCTAATTTTGTTTCGGTGTTAGTGAGTCCAACCAATGAATTATTAGAGAAGATTAAAGATCTTAATTTTGATTATTATCAACTTTATGATGTTGACCCTGTTAGAACTATGGAAATTAAGGAAAAATACAAAATCAAGATAATCTCAGCTCTTACAATTTCTACTAAAAAAGATGTAGATAGATATAAAAATTATTTAGGAATTTCAGATATAATTCTTTTTGACTCGAAAGGTTATCACAAATCTGAAAGCTTTGATCACGATCTATTAGAACAGGTGCCAAATGAAATAAATAAAATGATTGCAGGAAATATCCAAATAGATGATATTCCTGATTTTAAAAATAAGAATTTCATAATTGATTTATCTGGATCAATTGAAAACAATGAGGGAAAAAAAGATATTTATAAAATTGATGAATTGTTAAAATTATTTGCAAAACATGAAACTTAAAAAAAGAATACCGGTTATAGATCAAGGTGACAAACTTGGATTTTGGGGTGGTAAATTTGGAGGAAATTTTGTACCTGAAACATTGAAAAAACCTATAGAGGATTTAGAAATTCTTTTTAATAAACTGAAAAAAGATAAAAATTTTATTAATGAAAGAAATAAATATTTTAAGAATTGGGTTGGAAGTCCTACTCGTTTTATCAAATTAAAAAATTTAACAAGGCATGTCGGTGGAGCTCAAATTTGGTCTAAAGTTGTATCCGATGCAAATGGAGGTGCACATAAAATTTATAATGCTACTGTTCACTGTTTGCTTGCAAGGCGATCTGGAAAAAAAGTTATTTGTGGAGACACTGGCGCGGGGTATGCAGGTAAAATGTTAAGTATGGCAGCCAAAAAATTTGGATTAAAATGTAAAATTTTCATGGGTGCAAAAGATATTAAAAGACAACAACCGAATGTAAAAGCAATGAAAAAAAATGGAGCGGAAGTTATTCCTGTATACTCTGGAAGTCAAACTCTCGTAGATGCAGTATCTGAGTGTATGCGTTACTGGGTTGCGAATTGTGATAAAGTTGCCATGTGTGTTGGTAGCACCGTTGGCCCAGCTGTCTTTGTTAGAATCTGTGGATGGAGCACAAGTCAAATATCAAGAGAATTAAAAACTCAATTAATTGATGAGTTTGGATCAATTCCAAAAAAACTCAAACTTTATAATTGTGTTGGAGGAGGAAGTTCTAGTTTTGGTTTTTGGAATGAGTTTATGGATTATGATAAAAAACAATGTGAATTTATTGGTGTAGAGGCTGGTGGACCTGCAAAGAGCAAAAAACACGCAGCACCACTAACATATGGATCTAAAATAGGAATTCTCCATGGAGCAGCTCAATATGTAAATCAAAATGCTGACGGTCAAATAGAAGAGACAGAGTCAATTTCTGCTGGACTAGATTATCCAGGTATTTCTCCACTACATTGTTTTCTTAAAGATACAAAAAGAGCAAGATACACTGCAGCAAGTGATGAGGAAGCTTTAAACGCTTACAAAGTGGTAACAAAATTTGAAAAATTAAGACCTTCTTTGGAACCAAGTCATGCTTTCTCGGTTGCAATAGCAGAATCAAAAAGATTAAGTAAAGATACAATTGTCGTGGTCAATAGTTGTGGAGATGCTTACAAAGATCGAGAAATTATAAAGAGAAGATTGGGAAAAAAATATGTCTAATCTAATCAGTCATGCATTTAAAAAAGCCAAAAGTGAAAATAGGCCTGCTTTGTTAACTTATACAGTGGCTGGAGATAGTTCAATAAAACTTTCTTTAGAAATATTAAAATCAATCTCTAAAAAAGTTGATATATTGGAAATTGGCGTTCCTCACAACACTCCTGTTGCTGATGGAAGTCAAATTCAAACAAGCTCATATAGAGCGATTAAAAATGGAATTAAAGTTAAAGATATTTTTAGAATTGTAAAAGATTTTAAACAATTTAATAAAAGCAAACCAGTTATATTGATGGGGTACTATAATATGATCTTTCAATATGGTGAAAATGAATTTTTAAAAAAATGTAAAAGTTCAGGAGTAAATGGATTAATAGTTGTAGACTTGCCTTGGCCTGAAAATAAGAAATTTGCAAATAAATGTAAAAAAAGATCAATATTTTTTATTCAACTAATATCACCGACTACAACTAAAAATAGATTAAAAAAAATAATTAAAGACTCTCATGAGATGATTTATTTCATTTCTATGCTTTCTACTACAGGAGGAAAACTGAAAGTTTCCTCTAAAGAAATATTGTCTAACTATAATAAAATAAAAAAAATCAACTCAAAAAAAAATGTTGTGATTGGTTTCGGTATCACCGAAAAAACTATAAAATCCCTAAAAAAAGCTGACGGTTTAGTTGTTGGAAGCGCTATTTGTAAGGAAATAACAAATTCTCTAAAAAAAAGACAAAATCCTGTCACAAATGTTTATAATGTCGTAAATAGACTAAAAAACAAAATTAAATGAATTGGATAACAAAAATAATTAAAGCTGGTGAAAAAATAAAAACAGCAATACACAAAAGAGCAACAAAAGAGGAGGTTGCTAATAGTGATTGGACAAGCTGTTGCAAAGGACCAATATTGAAAAAAGATTTAGAGGAAAATCTCTGGGTATGCCCTGATTGCAATAAACACCACAGAATAAACCCAAAACAACGATTTGATATTTTTTTTGGGAAAAACAACTATGAAATTTTTAAAACACCAATTCCAAAAGATGATCCTTTAGACTGGACAGACTCTAAATCTTACAAGGATAGATTAAAAAGTGCTAGAAAAAAAACAGGACTAGATTGTGGTATGATGGTTGTTTCTGGCTCAATAAATAATATTAAAATTACTGCAGTTGCATCAGATTTTGAATTCTTAGGTGCTTCAATGGCTGCTGCGGAGGGTGAGGCATTTCTATATGGTATTCAACATGCCATCGAAAACAAAACTCCTTTTATTTGTTTTAGTTCTGGAGGAGGAATGAGAATGATGGAAAGTTTGATTTCATTATCTCAAATGACAAGAACGACAATGGCTATTAACGAACTAAAAAAAAATAATCTTCCTTATCTGGTTTGTTTAACTGATCCGACTGCTGGTGGAATTACAGCATCCTACGCAATGTTAGGTGACTTACATATCGCAGAATCTGATCACGCTTTAATAGCTTTTGCAGGGGCTCGTGTAATCGAAGGAACCGTTAAAGAAAGTTTGCCAGAAAATTTTCAACGAAGCTCTTATGTTCAGAAAACTGGGTTTGTGGACTTAATTCTCGATAGAAAAGATCTTCAAGAAAAAATTGGGATTTTAATTTCAATTCTATTAAATAAGAAACCTGCTATAAGCACTGAAGAAAATGAAACTTCAGAAGATAGTCAATCACTTACAAAAGCTGCATCCTAGAGAAATAGATTTAAGTTTAGACCGTATAAAAATTCTTTGTGAAAAATTAGCTAATCCTCAAGACAAAATTAAAGCAATATCAGTGGTAGGAACAAATGGTAAGCAATCTACCATTAATGCAATTTTTTCGATTCTCAAAGAAGCGAAAGTAAAATGCAATGTTTATACGAGCCCTCACATTCAAAAAATCAATGAGAGATTTGTTTTTAATAATAATATGCTTCATGATGATGAATTAATTAATCTTTTTGAAGAAGTTGAAAAAATAAATGATCAAAATCCCTTAACTTTTTTTGAGGCTTTGTCTGCCTGTTATTTCTATAAGGCTGCTCAATATCCCGATAATATTAATTTAATAGAGGCAGGTTTGTTTCATAGGTTCGACGCAACTAATATTCTAAAAAATAATTTAGCAAGTATTGTATGCTCTATTAGTAAAGATCATCTTGATTGGTTACCAAAGGATCAACAAACTATTGAAAGAATTGTATTTGAAAAAACATCCTCTCTTTTAAATTCTAATATAATTGTATCTAAACAAAACTCAGTTAAAACAACTGAAAGTATCAAAAAATCAATTTCACAAAACTTATCTAATAAATTGTTTTTTAATGAGGATTATAGTTATTCTAATGGAGAAAATGGTTTTTTTTATTATGAAGATAAATTTGGCGGCTTAAAACTACCGTTGCCAAATATTCTTGGACAATTTCAGTTAGAAAATATTTCAACAGCAATAGCAACAATAAGACAGTTAAATTTAGAAGTTAAAGATGATGATATAAAAAATGCAATTACCAAAATTGAGAGTATTGGCAGATTACAAGAAATAAAGTCTGGAAAAATTAAAGATCTAATCAAAAATAACCGACTATTGTTGGATGGAAGTCATAATGAAGATGGCGCAAGAGTTTTAAATGAATATCTCCAAACCTTAGATTGTAATAAGCATTTAATTATAGGAATGATGTCTAATAAAAATCATGAAGAATATATTAGCCACTTTAAAGATATATCGTCTCTAACCACTGTTGATATCCCAAATCAGCAAAACGCTATCAGTGGTAAAAAATTAAAAGAAAAATTTCAAAATGTTTTTAATGCTAAATACGAGGACAATGTTGAGAAAGCAATTAAGTCCTTAACACTTAAAGAAAATGATATGTTAATAATTACAGGATCTTTATATTTAGCTGGCGAAATATTAAACTTAAATTAGATATTTTTTTCTAAAAACTCTTTCATATGGCTTTCAGGTACGCCACCAACTTTTCTATCAACCTCAACACCTTTTTTATAGATTATCACTGTTGGGACACCTCTTATTCCCGCGGCACTTCCAGTATTAATACCACCATCTTCTATATCAGCATAATAAAAACCAGCCTTGTCTTTATACTCAACTGCAAGCTTATCCATAATTGGTTTTAAGGACTTACAAGGCCCACACCAAGCTGCACTAAACTGGATTACCGAAACGTCTTCACTTTTAATTTTATTTTCAAAATCTTCATCTTTAAAATCTATAAGCATAAATCCTTTCTATTAATTTGTATTTTAAAGTCAACTAGGCAATTTCATATTTCTTTTCAATAGACATAATAAAATCGTTAATTTCATCTAGTTTATTTAATTCAATTTTATCATCTCTTTTATCTGCTTGATCTCTCAAATAGTCAATTTCATTGTATGCCATATTAACAGTTTGCCATTTCTCTTTATTTTTACTTAATATACGTCTAGCAATTTCACTTTTAATATTTTTATATAAATCAGGTGGTAAAATTTGGGGTGCTTCTTGATAAATTATTTTTTGACCAAACCAACTACATCTTTTGTCTGTAAATTTATCAAGTAATCTCAACTTATCTTCCCAAGATGAACTATGCCAGGTTTTAAAAAGAGCAGTATCTTTATTAGGAATAAATTTTTCATACAAAGTCTCTTCAGGTAACAAATCTTCCTGGGTTTTAGTTTGCTCTTTTTCCTCTGCTGCCTCTCTATTTATAATTTGTATATTTTTACAAAAATTTTCATTATTTCTGACCATTTGTGCTCTTTTTTTTATTGTTTCTAAATTTAGGTCTGAATAGGGTTTTTGTTTTAAGGCAAACTCTTTATCTAAAATTACTGGAGCTTTATTGGTTTTTAAAACTCTTGTAGCCTTAGGACTATATTTTTTTAATATATCTCTTAATTGATTTACTGATAAATTTAATAATGGTTCTGGATCTCTTCTTAAATCCCAAACATATCCCCACGATGCGTAAGATGGATGAAAACAATGATTTGGGTGTAGTGTGCTAGTGAGATACATCATATTTCTACCCTTCACATTTTCAAAAATAGAATATATGCCTTCATTTTTTAAAAACGTTTCTACGCTAGTTTTAGTTGATGTTTTTAAAAATGTTTCCCAATTTTCTTTATGTTTATCTTTAATAATTCGAAGGACCTTTAATGAATTTTGAGCATCAACGTAGGCAGTGTGACTTGCTGAAGTGTCGAAACCTTGCATTCTTGATAAGGATTCTAGTGCAAGACTTGGGTTCCCTGCTTCCGTTAATTCTGTTTTTAAAGTTTCAGAATTTAAGGTTTGAGCTGCTCTCGCTATGTGCAACCCATCATGCTCACAGTTTGGTGACGAGTGAGTAGCGTAAGGATAGCGATTGCCCTTAAAAAAATTAAAGTGAAACATTCTCCGGTCAAAATTTAGATTTGACCAACCCATAAACATTGCTGGAGCACATTTAGAGAAAAAGTTTTCAACAGCACCTAAAAAGTCATAGTGTGAGTAATTGCCTTTAGTTAATAAATCAATACTAGTTGAATTAACTAGTAAAGCCTTTGCACTTGGCACCTCACCTTCTGGCATTCGCCCTCTAATATTTAATTTTCCAATTTCTCTTAAATTTTTATCAACTACAACAGCTCCAACTTCAATTATGGATCCCCATATTGTTGAGTTTGTTGTCTCTGTATCGTAAATTACAATCTTATCCATTTTTTATTGAACTTAATTATTCATTTCATTAAATTTTTTTAATCTACCTAAAAACAAATTTTGATATGTTATTAGTTCAGGCCCTTGAATTTTAAATTCTTGAAATAAATTATCCACCGTACAAACTAGAATAACACATGCATTAATATTTGAATTATAAACAATATTATGCGCTAAAGAGTAAGCAGCGGTTTGTAAAAACCAAGAGTCTATGTACTCTGCTTTTTTTGGTTTGTTGGACTGCTTGAAATCAATTATTGTTTCTTTACCTTCATAAACACCCACGCAGTCTGCTGTGCCTGCATATCTCTCAGGATAATGCATAGTGCACTCCACACCATATATTTCCTCTAATCTGTTTGTTAAACCCTTATCAATAATTTCTTTTGCCATTTTTTTATATTGCTCATTATCTTCAAAAAAACTTAAATTTTCTCTACCTAAAAGAAAAGACTCTAAATAACTGTGCATCTGAGAACCTCTGCTACTTGCTGCCTTTGTTATAGCTTCAGCTTCTTTGTGACCGGTTCTCTCTCTCCAATTTGCTAAAGCTGCTTTATCTTCCTCAGATTTAGTTGCATCAAGTATTGAAGTTACACTCGGTAACTTTGCTTCTCCTAATACGTATCTTCTTATTCCATCTTCCGTCGCTCTTGAACTTGTAGGATAATCATATTTTTTGTTCCAACGCATGTGATTTCTTATAGTCGGTATTATCTGAAAAAAGAAATTATTTTTTGACTTGTTTATTTCTTTCAACAAAACTCTCAACGTTCTCTGTTAGAACAGCTTTTTC
>CACFEW010000017.1 GCA_902565385.1 uncultured Pelagibacteraceae bacterium
GTAATCACCTTTTTGATCCAAAGGCACACAACCTAAGTGCGTACATACTCCAAGCATAACAAGCCACTCTGGATTTTTTGCACGATCTTCATCTTTTTCAGGATGCTTTAAATCTTCCAACTTGACAGATTTGGCTTCAGCTATTTCCTCTGGAGTTCTTCTTCTAATAAAAACTGGCTTTCCTCTCCATAACACAGTTATGGTTTTTCCTGGATTGACTGCGCTCACATCAACCTCAGTGCTCGCTAACGCTTTTACTGAAGCATCTGGGTTCATTTGATCAATCATAGGCCAAATCACTGCACCCGCCCCAACTGCTCCAACCGCATATGTAGCTGTAAATAAAAAATCTCTTCTTTTAGTTTTCTTTTCCACTGTTTATAGGTTCTTATAATTCTATATGTTGATTTAGGTAGTTAATATATGATTACATATAATAAAAAAGTATTATTTTTCTACTGATAGAATGACACATAATCTAATTAATGATGGGCCAAAAATTGCACTATTTGAACCTGATATCCCTCAAAATACTGCTGCCATTATAAGAACTTGCGCCTGTTTGGGGGCAAAATTAGAAATAATAGAGCCTTGTGGATTTTTATTAAACGATAAGAGATTTAAAAGAGTTGTGATGGATTATATGGATGAAAAAGAGATTAGATATTATAAAAGCTCTGATCAATTTTTTGATGAGAAACAGAATCAAAGAATTATACTTATGACTACAAAAGCCTCTAGCCCATATACAGAATTTAGGTTTAAAAAAAATGATACAATTTTATTTGGAAGAGAAAGTGCGGGAGTGCCTGAATTTGTGCATAAAATGATAAATAATAGGTTAAAAATTCCGATGCGAAATAATAAGCGTTCTTTAAATATTTCTTCTTCTGTTGCTATAATATTAGCCGAGTGTTTAAAACAAAATAAATTAATTTAAATGGATCTAGAAATAAAACAAAAATTGACAAGTAATTGGTTTAAATCTTTGCAGGAAATGTTCTGCAAAACTATTAGTGATTTTGAAAAAAACAAGATCAGTTTTAAGTCGACTTCATGGAAGAGAAATTTAAAAAAAGATGAAGGCGGTGGTGAATATAGAATCTTAAAAGATGGAAAAATTTTTGATAAAGTAGGTGTTAATTTTTCAAAAGTTTATGGAAAATTTCCAAAAAAATTTCAACAAAATATACCTGGTGCTCAAAAAGATCCTAGGTTCTGGGCATCAGGGATATCTGTTGTAATGCATATGAAAAATCCTTTAATTCCTGCGATGCATTTTAATACTAGATATATTTGTACGACTTTTGATTGGTTCGGTGGAGGTATTGATGTGACTCCATCAAAAAAAGATAATAAAGAAAAAGAACAGTTTCACAAAACTCTTAGAGATATGTGCAATCGACATGACAAAAATTATTATAAAAAATATAAAAAATGGTGTGATGAATATTTTTATCTACCTCATAGAAAAGAGCCCCGTGGAATAGGTGGTATTTTTTTTGATTATAAAAAAAACAATTTTGAAAAAAATTTCAAATTTGTAAGAGATGTTGGCATTACCTTTGAGACTATTTTTCAAAAAATTATAAATAAAAAAATTAAAAAAAAATGGACTTCTAAAGATAAAGAAAATCAATATATTAAAAGAGGAAGATATACAGAATTCAATTTACTATATGACAGGGGTACAAAATTTGGATTACAAACAGGTGGTAATGTTGAGGGAATATTAATGTCATTACCTCCTCATGCAAAATGGAAATGATATGGATAAAGAACCAATTACCTTGAATGGCTTAAATAAACTAAAAGAAGAATTAATTTTTTTAAAAGAAAAAAAAAGAACAGAAATAGTTGCCGCAATTGCTGAAGCAAGATCACACGGAGATTTAAAAGAAAACGCTGAGTATCATGCGGCAAAAGAAGAGCAGTCTCACAACGAAGGTAGGATAGCAGAAATAAATGATATCATTGCAAGAGCAAACGTCATTGATGTTACTAAAATAAACAATGACGGCAAAGTAATTTTTGGTGCCACAGTATTTTTGGAAAATTTAGATACCGGTGAAAAGATAGATTATAAAATAGTTGGAAAAGATGAAGCAGATTTAAAAAAAAAACTGTTATATTTTCAATCACCGATAGGTAAAGGTCTCATTGGAAAAAATAAAAATGATCTTGTGGAAATAAATACTCCCGCTGGAGTAAAAAACTTTGAAATTAAAGACGTTAAATATCTTTAACCTTTTACAATACTATCGATTTGTTTGTCAGAAATTTTGAAATTATTCCTGATCCACTCTTCCTCGATCAATTTCAGCATACTTCCCAACTGTCTTCCCTCTGGTATTTTGTATCTAGTCATTAATAAATTAGCTCCGACAGGCAAACTTGGCGTAATCTTATTTTTATATAATTCTAGTAAGCTCAACAATTTCTTATCTAATTTCTTTGTTTTTATAATCTTAAAATTTATAATATCTAATACCGCTTGCTTTCCATCATAATATAGAACTTTATTTAAGTTCACTTCATTTAAAGTTTTTGATCCATTCTTTTCATTATAAAAGTTACTAATAGCATAAGCTCTTTTTTGATCTTTTTTTGAAATATTATATTTATACAAAAAGTATTCTAAATTGTCTGTTTCATCTATTATCATTGAAAATAAAGTAAACATAAAATCCAGATCAACAAATAGTTCTCTCTTTACTTTAATTGTATCAATAATACTTTTGATATTCTTTAGCTCTGGAAAAATTAACAATATTAGGTCGATGCTGAATTTATCTTTTGATAAATTTTCTAATTTATTTGATTTTAATAATTTTTTTAACTCATCTAATAGTCTCTCTTTAGATATAATAGAAATACCACTTATATTGATTTTTATTAGTTTAATTATTTCCTCTTTGTGAGGCTGCTTTGAGTAATTTAAAAAAAATCTTAAGTATCTTAATATCCTTAAATAATCCTCTTTAATTCTTTTTTCAGGGTTGCCAATAAAGCTAACCTGACCTATTTCAATATCTTTTTTTCCATTATAAGGATCGAATAAATTTCCATCCAAATCAGCATAAATAGAGTTAATAGTAAAATCCCTTCTTGCAGCATCTTTTTTCCAATCTTTTGAGAATTTTACTTTAGCATGTCTGCCATCTGTAAAAATATCCTCTCTTAGAGATGTTATCTCATACTTATGATCATCTATAATTGCTGTAATTGTTCCATGCTCAATTCCTGACTCATAAAAATTAATATTATTTTTTTTTAAGATTTCAGCGACTTCTAAAGGATTTAAATTTGTTGCTAAATCTATATCATCAACTTTCTCATTATTTAATATTTTTCTTAAACAGCCTCCCACGTACCTAATCTCACTTTCAGATGAGTGAGAATTTATAGCTTCAAAAATTTTTTTCACAGGTGTTGTTAATGAAAGTTTTTTGATATTATTCTTAAATGAGTAAAGGTTTTTTGAGCTCGAGAAAATTTTATTTAAAAAGTTTTTCATATTTGGCTGGGGCGCTAGGATTCGAACCTAGGATGCAGGTACCAAAAACCCGTGCCTTACCGCTTGGCTACGCCCCAATCTAATCTCGTATAACACAAAAAAAAGAATTTATATAGTTTTTGCAACTTTACACCAGCAATATTTATATTTTCTACTAAATTTTTTTTTAACATCATCGCATAATTTTTTAGATTTAAAATATGCGACAATTGCAGAACCTGATCCTGTCATTCTTACGAAACTCTTATTTGAGGATTTTTCGAGAAAATTTTTGATATTTCTTAATTTGGGAAACTTAGATAGAGAAATCGCCTCAAGAGAATTATTGAGTTTTTTCAAATTATCAAAGCTAAACATTTTCTTAGAGGGTTTATTAAATCTGGGTTTTGTAAATTTTTTTACGCTCGAATATATATCTTTTGTCGAACACCCAAAACTAGGTTTAACAATAAGTGCATAAAGTTTTTTGCAGTTTTTAAACTCTTTAATCTGATTATTAGATTTAAGAATTGTAAAAGTAGAATTCAGACCCAGAGCTACATCTGAACCTACTGATTTACAAATTGAACTTAATTGTCCTTTGCTGGGATTGATAAACTTTTTCTTAATCAAATATTTCAATATATTTGCAGCATTCATTGATCCACCTCCTAATCCAGATTTTGATGGAATATGTTTGTTAACTTTTATCTCAAACTTATGACCTGTAATTAATTTTTTTTTCTCTAGAATATTTAACAACTTTGAAATTGTATTTTTCTTGTGAATATTTTTTGAATATTTTCCATTAAATGAAATAATATGTTTTTTAGATTGAATTTCTTTAATAAGAATAACATCGTATAACGAGACAAAACCTACGATACTCTCAATCTTGTGTAATCTTGAGTTTTTTCCAGTAACGTTAAGAGCTAAATTAATTTTAGCAAATGACTTTATCCTGGAATAGCTCATCTTAGAGTCCTTTAATTATTTTTGAATTTATTTTTTGTAATAATTCTTCATCTACATCCTCCATTTTAAATACACTTTTCCAAAAATACCTTGCTTGAATTTTTCTACCCAACATCCAAAGAATATCTCCATAGTGATCATTTACTATCGCATCATCTGGCATTAATTCGACAGCTCTTTTTAAGTATGTTTCTGCTTTTACATAGTCTTTTGTTAAATAATAAGCCCAACCAATTGAGTCTATTATATATGGATCATTCTCTGTTAAAGAATATGCTTTCTCTAACATTTCCATTGCCTCTTTAATTTTATAATCTCTCTCTAACCAAGAGTATGCTAAATAATTAAGGACATATGCATCATCTGGATCGATTTCTAAAGAAGAAAGCATATCTCTATCTGCTTCCTCATAATTTCCCATTCGTTCATTACTTGCTCCTCTTCTATAAAACAAATCTGATTTAATTTCTGAATCATCGTTGACTATTCCTAAGACTATTGTGTAATATTTTATAGCTTGTTCGTACTTTTTTGCATTTTTATAAAAATTAGCAATATCAAATAAAATTTTTTCATTTGGTTTTTCAATTTTTTCAAAATTTGACTTAATAAATTTTAATGAATCTTTTGTGCTACTTTCTTTTGAGATAATTTGAGCTTCTTTTTTTAATCTATACCAATAATAGAAATCATCTTCTTTTTCAAATTCTCGTAAAATTTTTTTAACTTCATCAAATTCTTTATTTGAATATAGATTTTCTGCGACTAATGATAAATTATAATGAAATTTTGGATTTAAATAATTAGATAAATATGAATAAAAGTTAGAATTTATAAAATCGTCTTGAGCAGAATGTAAATTAGATATTAAAAATAAAAACTCACTTATTAAGTCGTTATGGTTTTTGCATGAAAAAATAGAGTTCATTTTTCTTTCATTGCCTTTTTCAATCCAACTTTTTCCTTGAGACAAAAGTAAAGAGGTATTGATAAATTTAATGTTATCAGTTATTTTTTTTGCCTCCTCTATTTTGTTATTTTCAATTAAATATGCTAAGTAAAAAAAAGTGTACCTAGTTAAGTCTGCATCGTCATTACTAACCAGCTTAGAGAAAAAAGTTTTTGTTTTTGCATCACCTAAATAACACCTTTGAAAGGTTGTTGAAATTATTGATAAATTTCCATAATTTTTTATATCATTAGGCAATCTTTTTTCTTTGAATACGAAAACGTAGTCTCTCAAATTATCTAAAATTGCTGAATTAAATCGGTTGAGCTTAATGTATTTTTTGGTCTGAGAGATGTAATTCAATGCCTTTGAAAAATCCTCTCTTCTTATGCTGTCTATTGTTAATAATAAGTATTTTTCAAAAAATTCTGATTTATTTTTATTTTGTTTAACAATATTTATAGCTTGATTTACTTTATTTTCTAATACCAAGGAGAAAACATATCTCTTTAAATAAGGCTCGTGTTTATTTAATAAAATTTTAGAAGTATTAAAAAAATTTAATGCCTTTGAATTATTTTTATTCTCAAATGCTACAATTCCAGAAAAATATTTTGATATATTTTTGGAGTCAAAATCATCAAAAGTAGCACTTTTAGAATACAAGGGATTTTGATAAAGTAATAATAATATCAATAAAAATTTTAATTTTTTGGCAAACATAATTACACTTTATGACTAAAAAGATGTTAAATCAAAATAGCAAATATGATCAAAGTTTTTTAGATAAAGTAGAGCCAAAATTTGAATTTAGTAATAAGCCTATAAATAGACTTAAAATTGTTAAAGAAAATAGCATTCAAAATAAAACGGTGAAAGAAGAGAGAATATTAAGACTAAAGAAAAAAATCAATTCAATTGAAGATTGTAATTTAAGAAAAAATTCTAAAAATCTTGTTATGGGAGATGGTGACATAAATAGTCCTATAATGTTAATTGGAGAAGCTCCTGATGAAAAAGAGGACTTGGAAGCTAAAACATTTTATGGAGATGTTGGTGTACTTTTAAACAAGATGCTTTTAGCAATTAAAATTAAGAGAGAGAAAGTGTACTCTACTTACTCAATAAATTTTAGACCTCCTAATGATAGAAAGCCAACTACTCAAGAGATAAAACGATATTCAATTTTTCTAAAAGAACATATTTCAATTATAGATCCTAAAATTTTGATATTGATGGGCACCACTGCAATGGAGGCAGTAACAGGTCTTGGTAATCAAATTTCACATGAAAGAGGAAATTGGAAAGAAATCATAATTGGAAACAAAACAATTCCTGTAATTATCACTTTTAATCCATCTTATTTAATTAGGTATCCAGATAAAAAGAAATTCTCATGGGAAGACCTAAAAAAAATAAGAAAAAAAGTAGAAGATTTAAATATTACAATTTGATGAAAATAATTGCTGGTGTAGATGAAGTCGGTCGAGGAAGTTTGGTTGGACCAGTCTATGCAGCTGCTGTTATTTTAAAAAAATCTATAAATACAAAATTACTAAAAGACTCAAAAAGTATATCGAGCTCTAAACGCAAAGTCTTATTTAGCCATATTAAAAAAAATTCAATTTGGGCAATTGGAAAGGCATCTTTGAAGGAAATTGAACAATTAAATATTTTAAACGCCAGTTTATTAGCAATGAAAAGGGCAATCAAAAAACTTAAAAAAAAACCTTCACACGTATTAATTGATGGAAATAAATTACCTGAATTAAAAAATTACAAACTTAAATCCATTATTAAAGGTGACCAAAAAATTCCATCTATTTCTGCAGCATCAATTATTGCTAAAGTTACACGTGATAAAATGATCACAAATTTAAGTAAAAATTTTAAAGGCTATAGTTGGCACAAAAATTTTGGATATGGTACTAGTCAACATTTAAAAGCCATAAAAGTTTTAGGGATTACAAGGCATCACAGAAAAAACTTCTCTCCAATAAATAGACTAAAATAGTTTTCACGTAAAAACACAACATGTAGTTATCACCATGACAAGTCATACAAAACAAGTCTAAATAATTCAATCATAGGTTGACCCAAGAATCTTTATGGAGTCTAATTTATTTTTTCAAAATGAATTTAGATTTTAAAAATAAATTAATTAACGGAGATAGTCTCCAGGAGCTAAAAAAAATTCCTGATGAGACTTTTGATTTAATTTTTGCTGACCCTCCTTACAACCTACAATTAAAAAGTGAATTAATAAGACCAGATAGATCTAAAGTAAGTGCAGTAAATGATAAATGGGATCAATTTGAAAATTTTAAAAAGTATGATGACTTTACCTATTCATGGTTAAGTGAGTGTAAAAGAATTTTAAAAAAAGATGGAGCCATTTGGGTAATTGGTAGTTACCATAACATTTTTAGAGTTGGAACAGCTATTCAAAATTTAGGTTTTTGGATTTTAAATGACGTCATTTGGAATAAAAAAAACCCCATGCCAAATTTTAGAGGAACACGTTTTACGAACGCCCACGAAACTTTAATTTGGGCATCAAAGTCTGAAAAATCAAAATACACTTTTAATTATCAATCCTTAAAATGTTTAAATGACGATCTTCAAATGAGATCTAACTGGGAATTACCAATTTGTAATGGTTCCGAAAGACTAAAAAAGAATGGTAAAAAAGTCCATTCTACTCAAAAACCTGAGGCTCTACTTCACAGAATTTTATTAGCAACTTCAAATAAAAATGATTTAGTTTTAGATCCTTTTTTAGGATCAGGAACAACAGCAACAGTTGCAAAAAAATTGGGTAGAAATTATTACGGAATTGAAAAAGAAAAAACCTATTTTAAAGCTGCTGAACAAAGACTAAGCAAGGCAAAACCTATAGAGGATAATTATTTAGATACTTTGCAAAACGGAAGATCTAAGCCAAGAATACCTTTTGGTTCTTTAGTTGAATTGGGAATAATTAAACCTGGTAGTACTATTTTTGATAATAAAAAGAAAATTAGCGCGAAAATAAGGGCTGATGGCAGCATCAAACATGCTCAAACTGAAGGCTCAATTCATAAAGTAGCAGCTACAATCTTAGGTGCTGAAAGCTGTAATGGATGGACCTATTGGCATTATGACTTGAATGGAAACGCAGTTCCTATCGATCATTTAAGACAAAGATTGATTTCTAATAGTTAGTTTTTGTATATTTTACCAAGATAACCCTCTAAAAACTTTTTGTTTTTTACTAATCTTTTCAAAAAAATATTTCTTAATAATGTTGTCAAAGGATTAGATAAATGAAAAGCAAATTGATTAAATTTTGAGCGATTATTAACCATTTTTGTTTTATTAACTCTATTTTTAAAAAAATTACTTTCAGTATTATTCTCAATATTCTCAAATAATTCATATGCACCTTCTATTGATTGTGATGCACCTTGAGCAAATGATGGTGGAAAAGCAAAAAAAGCATCTCCTATTAAATGAATATTATTGTTTTTAACTTTAAAAAAATCATGGCTGATAAACACTGGGTATATTTTTAGATCCCCAATATTATCAAAAAATTTCTTATTTTTGTGTGGAACTTTTTCTAAAATCTTTTTGATAAAAATATCATCATTAAACAAAGAGTAATCTTTTTGCTCGTCTTCTGAAAGTTGATATTTCATTACAGCTATAAAGTTTAAATCCCCATCAGGAGATACTGGATAAATAACATAGTGAAAATTTGAACCTAAAAACAATGAGATGTTTTTTTTATCAGCTATGTTTGAAGAGCTTGGTATTATTCCTCTTATAGCTAACGTATCATCAAATTTTGGTTCAATTTGATTTTTTGATAACAGATTTTTACTTTTTGAAAAGACGCCATCTGAAACAATTAAATAGTCAAATTCATAAGCTTCATTATTTTCAAAAGTGATTTTAACAATTTGATCTTGTTGTTCTATCTTTGAAATAGTGTGGTTAAATTTTATTTCTTTTTCTAAATCCTTTTTTAAAAAATCAATAAGTGATGATCTTTTAAGAGTAGTATATTTACAATTTTCAGTGTTAAAATCTGATATATTTAATTCACATATCTTATTAGAATTTTTAACTGAGTAAAAATTGATTTTGTCTGGATTAAATTTCTCATCATTTTCTAATGTATCAAACTGAATTTTATTTAAAAGTTTGACACTGTTGACAGATAATTGAACTCCATAACCTTCTTTCAAATCGATTAAGCTATTTCTCTCAAAGATAGTTACTTGATACTTTTCATTTCTCTTAAATAAATTCCCAATGAATAGCCCTGAAATACCAGCACCAATTACAGCTACTTTTTTCATTATTTTTTTTCTAAATATTTAACAACTTTCTTTGTGAATGTTGGAAGCATATAATTATCTAATTTCCTTTTATCAAACCAATAAGATGAGGGAAATCTTTTTGCATTTTTGAGATATTCAATTTTTATGTTCATGTTCATATTTGACATTTTAAAATTAAGATTTTCATTAAAATTTTTTGGGTTAGAGAGCTCTTCCATCGGAAAAATTGCTAAATTTTTTAGAAAATTAAATTTTGTATTTTTTACTAACAAATATTTTTGATTTTTTTTATAAACTTTAAGAATAAAATATTTTTCTTTATTCTTTTTTGTAATTTTAGCTAAATCAAAATCTTTCTTCTTATAAGATTTGCAATTTTTTGAGATAGGACACCCGCTACATTCAGGATTTTTTGGTTTGCATATCATCGCTCCTAATTCCATTAAAGCTTGAGCATAATCACTTGCTCTTGATGAAATTCCAAAAATAGATTTTTTTTCTATTAGATTGTCTTTTTGTATTTCCTTATCTTTTCTTAAATAAAGATATCTTTTTAAAACTCTTTCAATGTTTCCATCTAAAGGAATATAGGATTTATTAAAGGCAATAGCTAAAATTGCATTTGCAGTGTAATTGCCAATACCAGGTAAAGATATTAAATCCTCATAATTATTTGGAATTTCTCCAAGATAT
>CACFEW010000018.1 GCA_902565385.1 uncultured Pelagibacteraceae bacterium
CACGAATACACACCAAAATCAAAAGTTGGAAAATGGTTTAACGACAGATTACCTCTTTTAACTTTGGCAAACCATTTAACTGATTATCCAACACCAAAAAATTTAAATTATTGGTGGACTTTTGGTGGAATTCTTACTTTTTGTTTAATTACTCAAATTGTAACCGGATTAGTTTTAGCAATGCACTATATCGCGCATGCTGATATGGCGTTCCAAAGTGTTGAACACATAATGAGAGATGTGAACTATGGATGGTTAATAAGATATATACATGCAAACGGAGCCTCAATGTTTTTCTTAGCAGTATATATTCATATTTTTAGATCTTTATTTTATGGCTCTTATAAATCACCTAGAGAAGTTATATGGATTATCGGAATAATCATTTATCTGCTTATGATGGCAGCAGCTTTCCTAGGCTATGTTTTACCATGGGGACAAATGAGTTTTTGGGGAGCTACAGTTATTACAAATTTATTTAGCGCAATTCCTTTGGTAGGTGAGGGAATAGTAACATGGTTATGGGGAGGGTATTCGGTTGATAACCCAACTCTTACAAGATTTTTTACTTTACACTACTTAATTCCTTTTTTAATTTTAGGTTTAGTTGTTTTACATATTTGGGCTCTTCATGTGCCTGGTAATAATAATCCAATTGGAATTGATATAAAAAAACCTTCAAAAGACACAGTCCCATTTCATCCTTACATAGTTATCAAGGATGGTTTTGCGTTGTTGATGTTTATGATTGTTTTCGCTTTTTTTGTTTTCTATACACCAAATATTTTAGGTCATGCTGATAATTATATTGAAGCAAATCCTCTTGTAACACCAGCTCATATTGTTCCTGAATGGTATCTGTTACCTTTTTATGCAATTCTGAGATCAGTTCCAGATAAACTTCTAGGTGTTATAGCGATGTTGTCTGCTATTTTAATATTAGCTGCACTTCCTTGGTTAGATACTTCAAAAATTAGATCCGCAGTCTTTAGACCTTTGTATAAGCAATTCTATTGGATCTTAGTGGTTGATGTTTTAATTTTAGGATATGTCGGAGCTATGCCAGCTGAAGGCCTTTACTTATTAATTGCCAGGATTGCAACAGCATATTACTTCCTTCATTTTTTAGTTGTACTGCCAGTTTTAGGATTCAAAGAGAGGACCACACCTGTTCCTTTAAGTATTACCGAACCAATTTTGGGTGGATCACCTAATCTTGCAGCGGTGAAAAAAAAGGATAGTTTTAAAGATCAGTGAAAAATTTTTTTAGAATATCGTTTTTAATAGCATTATTTTTTGGATTTCAATTTAACTCTAATGCAGCTGAGAAAGTTGAATATTTAAAAACTGATTGGAGTTTTAAGGGTCCCTTCGGAAAGTTTGACAGAGCTGCACTTCAAAGGGGATATCAAGTTTATCAAGAAGTTTGTTCTTCTTGCCATTCTATGAAATACCTAAGTTATAGAAATTTAGTAGAAGAGGGTGGACCTGAATTTTCAGTAGAACAAGCAAAAGCCATTGCAGCATCTTTCGAGGTAAAAGATGGACCAAATGCAGATGGTGAAATGTTTATGAGACCAGGAAGGTTGTCGGATAAATTTGTGATGCCTTACGAAAATGAAAAAGCTGCTCAAGCTGCAAACGGTGGAGCATACCCTCCCGATATGACTGTTTTAGTAAAAGCGCGAGGTGGTGGAGTTGACTATATTTATTCACTCCTTCAAGGATATGAAGATCCACCAGCTGGAGTGACTTTAGATGATGGTGTTTACTATAATAAATATATGTATGGAAATAAGATTAAAATGTCCAATCAACTTTCTGATGGTTTAGTAGAATATTCAGATGGAACTAATGCTTCTGTAGAACAAATGGCAAAAGATGTTACAACTTTTTTAATGTGGACTGCAGAACCTCATTTAGAAACACGTCATAAAATGGGTTTTAAAGCAATAGTTTATTTAATTATATTAACAGTTTTAGTTTATTTTAGTATGAAGAGAATCTGGTCACGTATTGAAACGAAAGTTTAAAACGTCACCGTCTTTAACAATATAGTCTTTACCTTCTAATCTCATTTTTCCGTTTGTTTTAGAATTTACCCATCCATCATTTTCAACAAAATCATTATAAGAAATTGTCTCAGCTCTAATAAATCCTTTCTCAAAATCAGTATGTATTTCACCAGCAGCTTTTGGAGCTAAACAATTTTTCTGAATAGTCCAGGCTCTTGTTTCCTCAGGACCTGAGGTAAAAAAAGTGTCTAATTCTAAAATCTTATAACCTTTTTGAATCAACATATCCAAGCCAGTGTCCTTTAAACCAATCATTTCCATGTAGTTTTTTCTTTCTTCACTATCCAACTCATTGATTTGATTTTCAATATCTGCCGATACAATCAAAGTGTTTTCTAAACCAAATTTTTCTAAGAATGATTTAGTGTAACTATTTCCTTTTTGGACACTTTTCTCATCAACATTACAAACAAATATTTTGGGTTTTAAAGACAGTAAACCACTTAAATTTAGTTGTTTTTTGGTAAATTCTGATTTTAAACTTGCTAAATCTTGATCGTTATTAATTAAGTCTAAACAACTTTGAAGAATTTTAATTTGATCCTCATCAATATTTTTTTTGTTATTTTTCTCAAGTCTTTTTTGAATGGACTCTAAATCTGCAAGCTTCATTTCTGTCTCAATTATTTCAAGATCTCTAACAGGATCAACTGTAGGATTTACATTTTGAATATCACTAGAGTCAAAACATCTAATCATATGTATCACAGCGTCTACTTCTCTAATATGAGATAGAAATTTATTTCCCAAACCTTCACCTTTAGATGCTCCCTTTACAAGACCAGCTATGTCAACAAAAGAAATAGTAGTGGGTATAATTTTTTTTGATTTAGAAATTTTAGCTAAATTTTCTAATCGATAATCAGGCACACTAACTACACCAATATTTGGATCAATTGTACAGAATGGAAAGTTAGCTGCTTGAGCTTTATTTGAATTGGTTAATGCATTGAAGAGAGTAGATTTACCTACGTTTGGTAAACCAACGATCCCACACTTGAAGCTCATTATTTATTATTTACTGTACTAGAAAAAAGATCTAATTTTTTTTCAACAAGAAAAGAAATTGAGTCATTTATGTGGTTTGATATTTTTTCAATACCTAACGACTCATCTTCATCAAAATTTTGTAAAACGTAATCTGCAACCTCGATGTTTCCTTTGGGTTTACCAATACCTATTCGCACTCTAGAATAATCTTTGCCAATAAACTTATCAATTGAAGCAATTCCATTGTGTCCCGCACTTGATCCTCCAAACTTAGCTTTGATTTTTCCAAATTCCACATCTAGATCATCATGAAAAACTATTACATCTTGAGCATCAATTTTAAAATATTCAATAAGCTCTCTAATACAAATTCCTGAATTATTCATAAAGGTCAAAGGTTTGATGGCATAAACTTTAACATTTCCTATATTGCCAGTTGTTAATAGGCCTTTAAATTTTGGTTTTTGTTTTGATAAACTAAATTTTTTGTTTATAGCGTCTATAATTTTAAACCCAACATTATGTCGATTATTTTCGCTGTCTGGTGTTGGATTACCCAATCCTACAAATAAAAGCATGATCTATTGATTAATTTTCAATTTAGTTGGTTATTTTTTTTCTTCAGGAGGTTTTTTGTCAGTAGGTTTTTTATCATCACCTTCTTTTTTATCTCCTTTATCACCCTCAGGAGTAGCTTTATCCCCATCGGCCGCTGCAGCTGTTGCACCCTCTGCACCTTCTTCACCCTCCGCGGCTTCTGCTTCAGCAGGTTTTTCAGGTTCTTTCATAACTGTTGGAGCTGCTAGTGTTGCTATTACAAAATCTCTTCCTTGAATTGTTGGAATAACTTCTGGATCTAATTTAACTGATGAGATTTTAAAACTCTCACCAATATCAACGCCATCTAAGTCTAACGTTAAATTTTCAGGAATCTTTTCACTTGGACATCTTAATTCTACTTTTCTTCTAACAATGTTTAGGACCCCACCTTTTTTAAGACCGGGAGATTTTTCGTGATTAATAAAATTTACTGGAATTTCTATTTTTATTTTCACACCTGGTAGCACTCTTAAAAAATCTACATGAATTGGTTCATCGGTTAAAATATGATATTTTATTTCTCTTGGTAATACATTTTGATTACTACCATCTACCTTTAGAGTAATTATGTTTGAGAAGAAATTTTCTTTTTCAATAAAAGTTTTAAGTAATTTTTTAGAAATAGATATCTTTTGATTTTTATCTTTACCACCGTAGATAATAGCTGGAACATTTCCACTATTTCTTATAGCGTTTAACTGCCCTTTAGTGGAATTATCTCTAATGTTAGCTTCTATTGAATTCATAAAAAAGAGTTTTTTAACTCATGTTTACAAATAATCAAGAAATTTATTTAAATAAATCTGATACGGATGTTGAATTTGAAATTCTCTTTATTGCTTCACCCATAAGACCCGATATGGGTAAAACCTCAATATTTTTAACATTTTTAGTTTTATGAACATTGTCTATTGTATCGGTTATAACTAAATTTTTAATTACTGAACTTTTAATTTTTTTAATTGCATCTCCACTTAAAACCCCATGAGTAATGTAAACATAAACATCTTTTGCTCCTCGAGATTTCAAAGCTTTCGCCGCATTAATAATTGTGCCACCCGAATCAATTATATCATCAACTAAAATACAAGTTTGTCCTTTTACATCACCAATGATATTCATAACCTCTGATTGCCCAGGCTTTGGTCTTCTTTTATCAACAATAGCTAGTCCTACATTTAGAAGTTTTCCAAGTGCTCTAGCTCTTTCCGTTCCTCCTACGTCAGGTGCGACACAAATAATTTTTTTACTTTTAATTTTCTTTCTAGCGTGTCTTGCAAATATTGGAGTAGAAAATAAGTTATCAACGGGAATATCAAAGAAACCTTGAATTTGACCAGCATGTAAATCTACGGTTACCACTCTATCAGCACCAGCTTGAGTTATTAAATTAGAGACAAGTTTTGCAGATATAGAAGTTCTTGGAACAACCTTTCTATCTTGTCTTGCATATCCAAAATATGGTATTACCGCTGTTATATTTTTTGCTGATGACCTCTTTAGAGCATCAATACATAACAATAATTCCATTAAATTATCATTTGCTGGCGAGGAGATAGATTGAACAATAAAAATACTGTTTCCTCTTATATTTTCATTTATTTCAATATAAATTTCACCATCAGCAAACTTTCTAATACTTGAATTTACAAGTTTCGTTTTTAAGTATTTAGCAATGTTTTTACTTAAAACTTTATTGCTGTTTCCAGTTAATAATTTCATTGAGAAACTCTAATTAATCATAATTAATGAAATATTTCTACCATAATCATCATGATTTAAACGCAAAGACCTTCTTGCACTAAAAAAATTATTTTTTTTAGGAAAAGTATCAATATTTATCGTCTCTAAATTTGCGATTTTCATTAATTTGAGTTGTAATTTAACATATTTTGATAAATCAAAATAAATTAAGTTTTTTCTTTTTCTAAAAAAAACTTTATTTCTTTTATCTTTTTTTAGGAATTTTCTTTTAAAATCTTCTTTTACGTTATAGCTTTTTTGAGCGATACAAGGACCTATAACAGCAATTATATTCTTTTTTTCACAGCCCTTTTTAATCATGAAATTTATAACTTTTGAAATAATTCCTTTATATGCACCTTTCCATCCAGCATGAATAGCAGCTACCATCTTTTTTTGTTTATCAAAAATTAATATTGGTGCACAATCAGCTGTAAGAATTCCAATTGGTAATCTTGGAATGTCAGTGATTACTGCATCTGCTTTCTTTTTTTTTAGGTACTTAGAATATTTATTGATGAAAACAAATTTATTACTATGTATTTGATGGAGTAAAAAAATATTTTTTGAATTTTTATCGATTTTCTTTTTTACAATTCTCAAATTTTTGATAATTTTTGTCTTGTAGTCGTTTGAGCCTGGTCCACAATTTAAGCTTTTATAAATACCTCTCGAACATCCACCTTTTTTATTAAAAAAACCATGACTGATCTCTTTAAATTTAGATAATTTTTTTGAAACTATCAATTAAACCCCAACTTATATTTATTGCCTTTGTTTTTGATAAACATTACTTTAAATAAATTTCCCATTTCTTTCTCATCTATGAGTTTTTTTAATCTAAAATAAATATCTGCTTTTTTTGAAAAGCTTTGATTTTGCGATATTATCTCAGCTCTATTTTTTATTCCTAATTTTACTAGAAAGCTTCCTTGGGTTGTTATTAAGTCTTTTAAACCACCTAATTGATTGATTATTTTCTTAAATAAGAAAAAATTAATATTATGAGTAATATCTGAAGCACCGATATTTTTTAAAACACTATCATGTTTATGATTTGAAATCGATTTAAGAGTATTTTTCATCCTCTTTTCCATATACCCGTAATCTATCATTAGAAGACCACCATTATTTTTTTTAACTATTCCAGCAACTTTTTTTAAATAATCTGCTCCAACTAAGGAGTATTCAATAAATTTTTGGTCTTTTGAAATATTATAATCAATTTCTTTTTCAAATTTTTTCATATTAAACTTTCTTTCACAAAAAAAGGGTCTTTTTTGATTTTTAAAATTTACATATCTTTCAAACCAAAGATCTTTTTTTTTAATAAATTGTTTTATTGCTATTGCATCAAAAAACTCGTTTGCAATAAAAATAGTTGGAAATTTTTTTATTTGTTTCAAATCAGAAATCCAAACAACTTTTTCTTTGTCTAATTTGTTTTTTTGAATTTTCTTTAATTTTAGACTTTTTTCATGAATCAAAATATTACATGAACTTAAAAAAGCTGGAAATTTTTTAAAAGTTTCTAAAAATATTTTCATCATTTCACCGTTTCCTGCACCAAGCTCCACTAAATTAATTTTTTTTGGGGTTCCTAAATTTTCCCAAAAACCTAAAATCCATATAGCTATCATTTCAGAAAACATTCTAGAAATATTTGGTGCAGTTATAAAATCGCCCTTTAACCCGAAAGGGTTTTTTTGCATATAGTATCCTTTTTTTTTATCATATAGAGCAAAATTGATAAATTTATCTAAAGAGATTTCAAAATTATTTTTGAAGATCATATTTTTTTAAAGTCAAATAAGAACCAAATATAAAAAAAACTAAACATAAAATTTGCCCCATACTCAATTTAAATAGAACATAGCCTAATTGTTCATCTGGCATTCTTAAAAATTCTATAAAAAATCTGAAAACAGAGTAAAATATTAAAAATATTCCAGATAAGAAACCAGGATTTTTAGCTGAGGACGTTTTTCGAAAATACATTAATATAAAAAATAATAACAGTCCCTCAAAAAAAGCCTCATAAAGTTGAGATGGATGACGATATATTTCATCAATTTTTTCAAATTTAATTCCCCATGGTAAAGTTGTTTCTTTGCCATAAAGCTCTGAATTTATAAAATTTGCAATACGTCCAAAAAAAATTCCTACTGGCGCAACTAACGAAACAATATCAAGATAAATATAAGAATTATGATTATGTTTTTTTGCAAACAATACGCTCATAACAATTACACCTAATAGTCCTCCATGGAATGACATTCCTCCATTCCAAATTTTAAATATTTCAAAAATGTTCTCTAAATAGTAATCTAAATTATAAAATATTACGTAACCTAATCTTCCACCAATTATAATACCTAAAATTATATAAGTAATGTAGTCATCAAATTTCTCTTTTAAATTATCATCATTTATAAAAATTCTTTTTGCCAAAACCCATCCAGCGAGAATTCCAAATATATATGATAAAGAATACCATCTAAATTCTAAGGAAAATAAACTAAATGCAACTGGGTCAAAATTATTAATGAACATTTTTAATTATAATAATAGATTAAAGATATAATAACTTATTTAATAAATATATGAAAAATTCAAAATTTGTTTTTGATAAATTTACTAAACTTCTAGAACAAGGTTTAGTCTCATCTAGAGACTTAAAAAATGAAATAGTAAACATTTTAAAATCAAAAAGAGATGAAATCGTATTCAAAATGAAATTAACGAGTAAGGATGAATTTGATATCCTTGCTAAAAGAGTCGAAAATTTAGAGAAAGTACTTGAAAAAAAAACAGTATTAAAAAAAAAGATTAAACGGGTAAAAAAATCTTGACTTCAAGGCCATTAAAGGAAGATTTATTAAGCTTAATATTTCCTCCATGTGACCTTATAATATCAGAAGCTATTGATAGCCCTAAACCCACGCTTGATTTAGAGTCTGCTCTTCCTTTATCAATTTTGTAAAAAGGCTTAAAAACATTCTCATATTCGCTTTCTGGTATACCAGGACCATCATCTTCAACTTTAATAACCAAACTCATTTTTTTTTTTGAAAGTTCAATGTTCAATTTATTTCCATATTTAATGGAATTATCAATCAGATTGTTAAGACATCTTTTTATTAAATTTTTTCTTCCATTAAAATAAATTTTAGATGGAATATTTTTTAAAATATTTTCGTTATTATATTTTATTATAATTTTATTCATTAACTCACTTAGATCAAAAAGTTCATCTTTTTCAAGAAATGATGAACTAGTAAATTGTAAATATTCATTGAGCATTTTTTCCATTTCATTAATGTCTTCAGTTAGTTTATTTGCTAAAGGCTTATCTTTTATAAATGCTGTTTGTAGTTTCATTCTTGTTAAAGGGGTTCTTAAATCATGACTAATTCCTGAGAGCATTTCTGATCTTTGGTTGAGATGTCTCATTATTCTTTTCCTCATTCTATCAAATTCATAACCAGCTTGACGAATTTCGGCTGCGCCAGAAGGTTTGAATTCATCAACATTTTCACCTCTTCCAAATTTTTCAGCGGCTTTAGCTAATGCTGTAATTGGCCTTGTTTGATTTTTTAAAAAAATTAAAGATATAATTACAACTACAAAAGCTGGAACAGTGATCCATAACCCGAATAATCTTGCTGAAGTACTTGTAAGTCTATCTTTTGGAACTATAAATTTGAAATAACCATTTTGATATTTTATCCTTACATCAACTAATTCTTTATAGCTAGTTGTATCAAACCAAAATATTTCTGATCCAAACTTAGATTTTAATTCTCTCCTTAAAGTTCTATCAATCGGACTAAACCATCTTTCACTATAAAAAAAATTAAATTTATCATCTTCAATAAATTCAATATTTAAATCCTGGTTTAAGGAAAAAATATTCTTTATTTCATCTTTTTCATATTTGTCATTACTATAAACTTCAATAAAGGTTTGTATTTCACCAACGAGAGCTCTTGTCATTCCTTTATTTGTTTTGATCCAAAGACTGTCAAAAAATACAATAGTGATTGTCAATTGAATCAAAATTATTGGAATAGCTACTATAAGAAGAGCCCTGTAGAACAATCTTTTTGGTAATAAATTTTTAAAGAATTTATTCAATCCATAAAACATAGCCAGCCCCCCTTATTGTTTGAAGAAATTTTGGGTTTTTTGGATCGATCTCAATTTTTTTTCTTAATCTAGTTATAATTACGTCTATTGATCTTTCTTTATCTAAATCAATTAATTTTCCAATTTCATCTCTTGCAAATATTTTTCCAGGATTATTAATCATTCTCTCTAATATTATTTTTTCTGTATTATTAATCTTAAATTCTGAATTATTTTG
>CACFEW010000019.1 GCA_902565385.1 uncultured Pelagibacteraceae bacterium
TAGCAGGCTACACAGAAGATGAAAAAATAAATATTGCAAACAAATATCTTCTTCCAAAACAGATAAAAGATAATGGTGTGAAGGAAAAAGAAATGAACTTGGGTGATGATATTATAAAAGAAGTAATTAGAAGTTACACAAAGGAGTCCGGAGTAAGAAATCTTGAGAGAGAAATTTCTAAAATTGCAAGAAAAGTAGTTAAAAAGGTTGTCTCTGGAGAAGAAAAGGAAGTTAATGTTAACACAAAAAATCTACCAGACTTTTTGGGAGTTCCTAAATTTAAATCAGGTGAGTTAGAGTCTGAAAATAGAGTAGGTATTGTAACAGGATTAGCTTGGACTGAGTACGGTGGTGAGATTTTAAAAATAGAGACAGTAACAATGCCAGGTAAAGGCCGTATGCAAATTACTGGAAAGCTTGGTGATGTCATGCAAGAGTCGGTGAAAGCTGCTAAATCATTTGTAAGATCAAAATGCTTAGAATATGGAATTATTCCTCCATTATTTGAGAAAAAAGATTTTCACATTCATGTTCCTGAAGGTGCAACGCCAAAAGATGGCCCATCTGCTGGAATAGGAATGGTTACATCAATAGTTTCTTCAATTACAAATATTCCGGTAAAAAGAGATGTGGCTATGACAGGCGAAGTAACATTGACTGGCCAGGTATTACCTATTGGTGGGTTAAAAGAAAAGCTATTGGCGGCACATAGAGCAGGTATAAAAGAGGTTTTAATTCCAAAAGAAAATGAAAAAGACCTGGTAGATATGCCAAAAAAGATTATTGATGAGATAAAAATTACTCCAGTTGAGTTTGCTGATGAGGTTTTAAAAATTGCCCTAACTAAAGAGCTTAAGAAGACAGAGTGGGTTGAGGTTGATATGTCTAAAAAAGACGATAAATCTCAGGCGAGCATCCAATAATCTTAAATTTTTCCAGATATTTACTTAAATAAATTTTTTGATCTAAGCTGATTTATTGACTAGATCTATATTAATAATTTAGGTAACCTAATTTAAATAAATAATAACTAAGGGAAATAAATATGAATAAATTAAGTAAAATAATCGTTGTATTGTTCTCATCTTTATTCTTAAGTTTTGCAGCAAACTCTGTTGAAGTAAAATTTGGACATGTGGGTAAACCAGGTTCTCTATTTTCAGCTTCAGTTGATCATTTTGCTAAACTTGCTAATAAGAGATTAGGAAATAAAGGTAAAGTAACTGTATTTGGTTCTTCACAACTTGGAAAAGACAAACAAGGAATGCAAAAACTAAAATTAGGTACAGTTAATATGTGGTTACCATCATCAGTAATGGCTTCTATTCATGATGAGTTTGGTGTTTTTGATATGCCTTTTATTATTAAAGACAGAAAGCACATGGCTAAAGTAGAAAAAAATGTTTTACCAGGCATGTTTAAAAACCTTGAAGATAAAACAGGTTATAAAGTTATTGCTGTATGGGAAAATGGTTTTAGACATATAACAAATAATACTAGACCAATTAATACTCCAGGTGATTTAAAAGGAATTAAATTAAGAACTCCTAAATCAAAATGGAGAGTTAAAATGTTCCAATCATATGGTGCAAACCCAACTCCAATGTCTTTTTCTGAAGTATTTACTGCTTTGAAAACAGGTACAATGGATGGACAAGAAAACCCATATGCTCAAATAGCTAGTGCTAAATTTCAAGAAGTTCAAAAATATTTATCAATCACAGGTCACGTTTATACTCCTGCTTATGTCACTGTTCATAAGGATCACTGGAGCAAACTACCTGCGGATGTTCAAGATATTTTAGAAAAAGCTGCTCAAGACACACAAAAATTTGTGTACAAAGAAGCTGCTAAACTTGAAAAATCTTTATTAAAAGTAATTAAAGATGCTGGTGTCCAAGTAAACGAAGCGGATAAAGGTGCCTTTATTGCAGCTAGTAAAGGGATTTATGATCAATTTGGATCAGAAGTTCCTACTGGTGGTGCTTTAGTTAAAAAAGTATCATCTTTAGCAAAATAATATAATTAAATAGATCTTATCAGGCCCTCATTCAGAGGGCCTGAATATAATATGAAATTACAAAATTTTATTAATTCGTACGAAAAAATATTAAAACTAATACTGTTTATAATGATGGTAGCATTAGCAGTAACGGTTTTACTTGGAGTTACATTTCGTTTTGCTGGCAGTGCTTTGGTTTGGTACGATGAAGTTGCTGCTGTCCAACTTGCATGGATAACATATTATGGTTCTGCCTATGCTGCATTAAAAGGTTCTCACATAAGTGTGCCAAGTATTTTTAAAGCTTTTCCACTTCCATTAAGAAAAATTTTTTTTGTTGTATCTAAGCTGGTTGTTTATAGTTTTTTGATATTATTAGCATATTACGGTTATTTAGTTTTAACCTTAATAACAGGCGAAACGTTAGTTACATTAGAATGGGTACCTCAGCCATTTGTTCAATCAGTAATTCCAATTGCTTCATGTCTTTTTATTCTGTCTGAGACATTAAGAATTCCAGAGGATTATAAAAATTTAGTTCTACAAAATACAGGTGACGAGCAAACAGGAGATATTTAATGATAATTCTAACAATGTTTATGGTTTTATTGCTTCTGTTGTCTATAAATGTGCCTATTGCGATTGGCCTTGCAGTAACAACTATTATTGCAATGGTTATGAAAACCGGCACAAGTTTTCTAATTGATACTGCAATTGTAATGTTTGATGGATCAATGAAGTTTCCATTGATTGCAATTCCATTATTTATTTTAGCTGGATCAATTATGAATAGTGCTGGTATTTCACGAAGACTTATAGCCTTTGCCTCTGCTCTAGTTGGATTTATCAAAGGTGGGTTGAGTATGATCAATATTGCAACCTCAATGTTTTTTGCTGAAATTTCTGGGTCGGCAGTTGCTGATGTTGCTGCACTTGGTTCTATTTTAATTCCTGCGATGAAGAAGAAAGGATATCCAGGAGCATTTGCTGCTGCAGTCACTTCATCGTCAGCATCTTTAGCGATCATTATTCCACCATCAATACCAATGATTGTTTATGCAGTTATGTCTCAAAGTTCAGTTGTTCAATTATTTGTTGCTGGAATTATTCCTGGAGTAATTGGTGGATTTTTTCTTATGTTGGCAGCTTATGTTACAGCAAGAAAGAAAAATTTTCCTGTTGAGGAGACATTCAATATACCAAACGGTAAAAAGACAGCAAAAGATGCAGCTCTGGCCTTTTTATTACCAATAATTATTTTAGGAGGGATTTTTGGAGGCGTTGTAACGGCTACTGAGGGAGCTGGTTTAGCAGTTGTAGCATCTTTGGTAATAGGTTTTATCTATAAAGAAATAGACTTTAAAAGACTGTATGAGTCAGCATGCGAGGGAGCAATACAAACTGCATCTGTAATGTTATTAGTCGCAGCATCTGTTTTATTAGGAGAGTTTTTAACAATTGAACAAATTCCTCAAAAAGTTGCTGAGTCAATTATTGACTTTACTAATAATAAATATGCAGTTTTAGGAATCTTAAATATATTTTTATTAATTATAGGTTTCTTTTTACACTCGGTTGCAGCAATAATTTTAACTGTACCAATAGTGATGCCACTGGTTAATGCTGTCGGTATTGATCCTGTTCATTTTGGAATAATTGTAACTTTAAATCTAGCTATAGGACAACAAACACCTCCTGTAGCAAGTGTACTAGTAACAGCCTGTTCAGTTGCAAAAGCAGATATCTGGGATGTAACAAGATCAAACATATCATTTATATGTGTGTTGTTAGTTTTATTACTTTTGGTAACTTATGTACCAGCAATACCAATGACATTAGTAGAGTATTTTTATAGGAGTTAGATGAGCAGTTTAGTTAAGCTAAATAAAATAAATAGTCATTTATCTGAAGTCGTTATTAATAGACCAGAAAAATTAAATGCAATGACTAAACCAATGTGGATAAAACTTGGTAAAATTTTTAAAGAAATTTCAAAAGAAAAAAACCTTAGATGTGTAATCATAAGAGGTGAGGGTGGAAAATCTTTTTCACCTGGAAATGATATTGGAGAATTTAAAAAAGAAAGATCATCATCAAAATTAGCAAAATCTTATGGAAAGTTTTTACATGGAACTTTGGGATCAATTTTTAATTGTCCAGTACCTACAATAGCTATGATTGAGGGAATTTGTGTGGGAGGTGGTTTAGAAATTGCCGCTTGTTGTGATATTAGAATTTGTGGGAAAAGTTCAAGATTTGGTATACCAATAAAAAGACTTGGTTTAACAATGGCTGCAAAAGAACTAGAAGTTCTTTTAAAAGCAACTACCTATTCTACTGCAATGGAAATTTTGTTTGAGGGAAGAGTATTTGATTCTCAAGAGGCATTAGAAAAAAGATTGGTTAATAGAGTCGTTAATGATGACGACGTAAGGAAAGAAGCATATAAATCAGCTGAACTGATATGTGAAGGTGCTCCTAAAGTTGCTAGATGGCATAAAGAATTTGCAAGAAATATTTTAAAGAAAGGCAAAGTAACAGAAAAAATAAATAATCTTGGTTATAAATGTTATGATACTGAGGATTTTAAAATTGGATATCAATCCTTCTTAAATAAAACTAAGCCAAAATTTAAAAATAAATAATCATAAATGGCATCATTAAAAGGCATACGAGTATTAGAGATGGCTCAAATAATGGCTGGTCCTACGTGCGGATTGTTATTGGCAGATCTAGGGGCTGAAGTTATTAAGATAGAAAAAACTCCAGGAGGTGATGATACTAGAAACTTCCTTCCTCCCGATGTCAATGGAGTATCGGCAGCATACTTAATGATGAATAGAAATAAAAAAGGTATTGCTTTAAATTTAAAAGATAAAGAGGGAATTGAAATTTTTAAGACAATGATAAAAAATTCTGATGTAGTTTTAGAAAATTTTAGAAAGGGGACATTAGAAAAATTAGGTATCGGTTATGATACGATGTCAAAAATTAATCCTAAAATTATTTTATGTGAAATTTCTGGTTATGGAAGAACAGGTCCTTATGCAAATAAAGGAGGCTTTGATTTAGTGGCACAAGGTATGAGTGGTTTAATGAGTATTACTGGTGAAGATAAGAATAAACCACCAATGAAAGTAGGAGCGCCACTTACGGATATCACTGCAGGATTACTTGCTGCAAGCGGTATCTTAGCAGCTTTAATTCATAGAGATAAAACTGGCGAAGGTCAAAAAGTTGATACATCTTTGTATGAAGCTGGAATAGTTCATACTTACTGGCAATCAGCAATTGCTGGTGCAACTGGTGTATCACCAGGTCCTCTTGGATCAGCTCATCCTTTGACTGCACCTTATCAAGCTTTTAAAACAAAAGATAAATGGATAACTGTTGGTGCATCAAATCAGAATACATGGATCATGTTATTAAAAGCAATCAATCGTCAAGATCTTAATGAGAATGAGAAATTTTCAACTAATTCAAGTAGAAAAGAAAATTTAAATGAACTGGTGGAAATACTTAATAATGAATTTATTAAAAAACCTTCTCAAGAATGGTTAAAAATATTTGATGAAAATGGTTTACCATGTGGTCCTATAAATTCGATAACCGACATGTTTAAAGACCCCCAAACTATTGAAAGAGAGATGATTATTGAGGTAAATAATAAAAAAGCAGGGATAAGTAAAGCTGTTGGAATGCCAATCAAATTTTCAAAAAGTAAAACTGAAAAATCCAAAGGCGCTCCAGATTTAGGTGAGCATACAAGAGAAATAATGAAAAATTTTGGTTATAAAGATGAAGAGATTGATGATTTTTGTAACAAAAAAATAATTCTTTAATTTACAGTTTCGAAAATCTTAAATAGCAATTCTGAAACGTGCTTACCTTTTTTTTCCGATAAATCAGATATTTGGTGTCTACAGCTTGTACCATTTGCAACTATGAAATCATTTTCATTACTACTATCAATTGCAGGTATTAAAGATAGGTGAGCCATTTTTTTTGAGGTTTCATAAGTTTTACTATCATAGCCAAAAGAACCTGCCATCCCACAACAACTAGAATCTATCATCTTATTATTTATATTTAGCTCAGATAAAAGATCTTTAAGTCCTTTCATCCGATCTTGAGACTTTTGGTGACAATGTCCATGAATTAAAACATTTTGACTAAAACTATTTGATTTAACATTTTTATCTTTTTTAATTTGTTCTAAAATAAACTCTTCTAATAAATAAAATCTATTTTTTATTTTATCTCTATTTTTTATGCCTTTAAGTGATTGATACTCGTCACTAAAAGTAAGCAAACACGACGGTTCGATACCTACTATGGGTAATTCAAAGTATTTATTTTTAATAATATAGTCATTAAATCTATTCAATTCATCTGCAGCTTTATCTAGTTGACCATATGATATGTAAGTTCTTCCACAACAGAGTGGTCTATCAAGTTTATCACTATCAAAACTTGGGATTACTGCTTGATAACCAAATTTATTTAATATTTTAATTGTGTAGACCAAATTTTCATTTTCAAAATTGATATTAAATGTATCTGCAAATAAAATTACTTTATTTTCTGAAATTTCTTGATTGTTATATATGTCTTTTAAAGCCTTTTGATTTTGGACCTCAGGCAGGCTTCTTTCAGTTGCAAAACCAAATTTTTTAATAATGTTTGAAATAACTGGAAAATTTTTAATCTTATTAATTATTGGATTTATGATTTTATATAACCAAATCAGCCTAGGCATATCAGAGATAATTTTATCTTTAATTCTCATACTAAATTTTTTGTAATAATGAGAGAGAAATTCACTTTTCATCTTAGCCATATCTACAGACATTGGACATTCTCTTTGACAAGCTTTACAGCTCACACAAAGCTCCATTGTTTCATACATTTCTTTAGATACAAAAGACCCCTGTGGTAATTGATTAGAAAGTGCGAGTCTTAATGTATTTGCTCTTCCTCTTACTAAATCTTTCTCTTCTTTCGTTACCCTGTATGAAGGACACATCACTCCTGAATCTAATTTTCTGCATGCGCCGTTGTTATTACACATTTCAATTGCATCTGAAAATTGACCCCAATTTGACCAATCATAATGAGTACTTATATTCTCTGTTTGATAATCTGATTTATATCTCATTAACGATCTATCATTTGATTTAAAAGGTCTTACAATTTTACCTGGATTTAATAAATTCTTATTATCGAATGTATCTTTAATTTCTTCGAATGCATTTGTGATATTTTTTCCAAACATCATTTCGTGGAATTCTGATCTAACAATTCCATCTCCATGTTCACCTGAATGAGAACCTTTATAATTCTTAACCATTTCAAAAGCTTCCTCAGATATAGATCTCATGTTTTTAATATCTTGGTCAGATTTCATATTCAAAACTGGTCTTACGTGAAGGGTTCCAACAGATGCATGAGCGTAAAACATTCCACTTGTGTTATATCTTTTAAATATTTCATTTAATCTTGCAGTGTATTCTGCCAAATGATCTAAAGAAACTGCACAATCCTCTATAAATGCAACCGGCTTCTTATCTCCCTTCATCGACATCAAAATATTTAATCCAGCTTTTCTAATCTCAAAAACTTCTTTTTGTTCTGATAAGTCTGTAAAAAAAGAAAATTGATTTTTTCTATTTTGATTAAGAACTAAATATTCAAGGTCTTTTATTTTTTTCTCATAAATATTTTGGTCTGTATCTATAAATTCAACCATCAAAACTGCCTCTGGATTACCTTTTATATATTTCTTTATACCACCAGCATACATTGGAATTTCTTTTGCTAGATTTAATAAGTTTTGATCCATTAATTCGACACAAGTAGGTTTTAATTTTACGATCTCTTTTGTTAATTCCATAGCTTGATGAAAGTTATCAAAATAACAGACGCCTAAAATTTTGTTTTTAGGAATCTCAGATAACTTTAATTTTATTCTATTAAAAAGAGACAATGTTCCCTCAGAACCAACTAATAGATTTGATGAATTAAACCCGTTTAGATCTATTAAATCAATGTTATATCCACCAACTCTTCTTTGAGTAGTTGGCCAGTTTTCATCAATATCTTTACTAACTTTCTGTCTTAAATGTAAAAATTTATCAATTATTTTATAAAAACGATCTTGGTTATTAGTTGTTGTTAAATAGTTTTTATTAATTTGATCGAAAGTATGTAATGAACCATCATCTAGAATTGCTTCGATAGCTAGCACGTTGTGAACCATATTTCCATAATATAAAGATCTTGATCCACATGAATTATTTGCTGACATCCCCCCAATAGTTGCTCTACTACTTGTAGATACATCTACA
>CACFEW010000020.1 GCA_902565385.1 uncultured Pelagibacteraceae bacterium
ACCACTTTCTAATAAATTTTTTTCACTGAATTCTTTTTTAAGTTCGTAAAAAAAACCTGGATTTTTTTCAACAAAACCAATTCTAAATTTTTTAACTTCTACTTTACTTAATGATCTATTCTTTAAATAATCTCTAGCGATTGAAAATTTTTCGTTTTTTAATAGCTGATCATGGTAATAATCAACATACTTTCTATAAATTGATAGATACTCTTTCCATTTTTTTTCTCTCTCTTCATCTTCTTTTGTGAATAGATATGGTTGTATTCCTGCAATATTAGCAAGATATTTTACTGCTTCTCCAAACCTTAAGTTTTGAGTTTTCATAACAAAATCAAAAATATTTCCGTGCTCTGAGGTTGCGAAACAATGATAAAATTCTTTTTCATCATTGACTGTAAAAGAAGGCGTCTTTTCATTTTTAAACGGTGATAGTCCAACAAACTCTTTTCCTCTTTTTTTTAAAGCGACAACTTTTGAAACAACACTAGAAACTTTAAGACGAGTTTTAATTTCATCTAAATATTCTTTTGGATATTTCATTATTTATTTAATAATTGTTTTAACAAAGCGCCAGCTTTTGAAAAATCAATTTCATCAGCATGCTGTTTTTTTAATTCACCCATTACTTTTCCCATGTCCTTAATAGAGTTTGCTCCCAATTTAGAAATAATCTCCTCACATATTTTTTTAGTGTCATCTTCATTCAGCTGTGTAGGAAGAAAACTTGATAGAATATTAAATTCGTTTTGCTCAATTTCTAAAAGATCAGAGCGATTATTTTTTTTATAAATATCGATTGATTCGGTTCTTTGCTTCATCATCTTTTTTAATAATTTTTTTATATCCTCATCATCTGTCTCTTTTTTGTTAGGGCCAGACCTGTTCAAGATATCGAGATCCTTAATTGATGATAAAATTAACCTATAAGTTGAGATTTTAACCTTATCTTTAGATTTTAAGGCATTTTTATATTCAGTTTCAATTGTTACTTTTAATGACATAATTTTTTAATCTACTTTAAAGAAAAAATTCTTCAAAAGAAAAATTGTTTTTTTACAATTTTATAATACATCTCTGTTGCGATAATAAATCAATTATTGTATTAACCTTTAACTTATGAGTTGTAATTGAACACAAAAGTAAAAAAAACTCACTTAAAAAGTTCTCAAAAAAATACAGGTATTTTAGTTTTAGAAAATAAAAAGATTTTTAAAGGAATCGGGATTGGATATCAGGGAGAAGCAACTGGTGAAGTTTGCTTTAATACCTCATTAACGGGATACCAAGAGATAATATCAGATCCATCTTATGCCGGACAAATAATAAACTTTACATTTCCTCACATTGGAAATGTAGGGACAAACAAAGAAGATTTTGAATCTGATAAAATATGGACTAAAGGAGTTATTTTTAATTCAGAGATAACTTCACCTTCAAACTATAGATCTTTTCAACATTTGGATACTTGGTTAAAAAAAAATAAAATAGTGGGAATTACTGGACTTGATACAAGAAGTTTAACAAATTTTATTAGAGATAAAGGTGCTCCAAAAGGAACCATTGCTTACTCAAAGAAAAGTAAATTTAATATTAATAAACTCATTAATTCTACGATTAAATGGAATGGTCTAAAAAATTTAGATCTAGCAGAAAAAGTTACTACGCAAAAAAATTATATTTGGAAAGGATTAAAAACTTGGAGAAAAGAACATGGCTATAGAAAAAATAATCAAAATTCATTTCATGTAGTCGCCATTGATTATGGAATAAAAAAAAATATTTTAAGATATTTTTCTGATTTTAAATGTAAAGTTACTGTAGTTTCTTGTAAGACACCCGCTGAAAAAATTTTATCTCTTAAACCTAATGGTGTTTTTTTGTCTAATGGACCTGGAGATCCAGCAGCAACAGGAAAATATGCAATTCAAATAATTCAAAATCTTATTAAAAAGAAAATGCCATTATTTGGTATTTGCCTTGGCCATCAGATACTCGCTCTTGCATTGGGTGGTAAAACAAAAAAAATGAAATTGGGTCACAGAGGGGCAAATCATCCTGTTAAAAATTTAATTAGTGATAATGTGGAAATCACTAGCCAAAATCATGGCTTTGAAGTTGTAAGAGAAAATTTACCAAAAAACATTCAGATTACACATAAATCTTTGTTTGATAATAGTATTGAAGGGATAAAATTAAAGAATAATCCTGTATTCTCAGTTCAATATCACCCAGAGTCAAACCCAGGACCACAGGATAGTGTCTATTTATTCCAAGAATTTATTAACAATATGAAAAAAAATGCCAAAAAGAAAAGATCTTAAAAAAATTTTAGTTGTAGGTGCTGGACCAATTATCATTGGTCAAGCTTGTGAATTTGATTATTCAGGAACCCAGGCTTGTAAGGCATTAAAAGATGAAGGTTATAAAGTTATTTTAATTAATTCAAATCCAGCAACAATTATGACAGATCCAGATGTTGCAGAAAAAACTTATATTGAGCCTATTACTTTAGAGGTTTTAGAAAAAATTCTCAAAAAAGAAAAACCAGATGCAATTCTTCCAACCATGGGTGGCCAAACTGCTCTTAACCTCGCAATGGAGGCAGAGAAAAAAGGAATTCTAAAAAAATATAAAATCGAATTAATTGGTGCGAATTCAAAAGCTATTTCCAATGCGGAAGATAGAAAAAAATTTAGAAAAAACATGATTAATATTGGTTTAGATCTTCCAAAATCTGAGATAGTAAACAATATAAATCAAGCATCGAAAGTTTTGAGTAAAATCGGTCTGCCAGCGATAATTAGGCCAGCTTTTACGCTTGGAGGTTTAGGAGGAGGAATAGCAAAAAACAAAAAGGATTATCTAAAAATTATCAAAAATGGTTTACACGAGTCTCCGGTTAGCCAAGTACTTGTAGAGGAGTGCTTAGAAGGTTGGAAAGAATTTGAAATGGAAGTTGTAAGAGATAAAAAAGATAATTGTATAATTATTTGTTCAATAGAAAATGTAGATCCAATGGGAATACATACAGGAGACTCGGTTACAGTTGCTCCTGCATTGACATTAACTGACAAAGAATATCAAGTAATGCGAAATGCTTCTATTGCATGTTTAAGAAAAATTGGAGTTGAGACAGGTGGTTCAAATGTTCAATTTGCAATAAATCCTAAAAATGGGCGAATGGTAATAATTGAGATGAACCCTAGAGTATCAAGATCATCAGCCCTTGCATCAAAAGCAACCGGGTTTCCGATCGCAAAAGTTGCTGCAAAACTTGCAGTCGGTTATACGTTGGATGAATTAAAAAATGAAATTACCAAAGTTACACCAGCATCATTTGAACCGAGTATAGATTATGTAGTAACCAAAATTCCAAGGTTTACTTTTGAAAAGTTTTCAACTTCTCCTGCAATTCTGGGCACATCAATGAAATCAGTTGGGGAAGCAATGGCAATTGGAAGAAACTTTAAAGAATCTCTTCAAAAAGCATTGGTTTCTCTTGAGACTGGTTTTTCAGGATTAGACAGAATATTTAATCTAAATAAAAGACAAATTGAAAAAAAACTAAAAGAAAATATTCCAAATAAAATCTTACTTGTTGCTGAAGCAATGAGGAAAAAAATCAAACTTAAAAGAATTTATAATTTATCAAAAATCGATCCATGGTTCTTAAACCAAATTAAAGAAATAATTGATAATGAAATTAAGATCAAAAAAAATGGATTACCTAAAAATTTTGATGATTTTAACCTAATAAAATCAATAGGTTTTTCTGATAAAAAGCTTTCTGAACTGTCAAATTTATCTGAAGATATTGTGAGAAAAAAAAGAACTGCACTCAAAATTTTACCAGTATTTAAAAAAGTTGATACTTGTGCTGCAGAATTCAAATCTTTTACACCATACATGTACTCAACATATCAAAGAAATTTCTCAGTTAATTCAGAGTGTGAAGCTGACCCATCTGTTAAGAAAAAAATTATAATATTAGGTGGAGGGCCTAATAGAATAGGACAAGGAATAGAATTTGATTATTGCTGTTGTCAAGCCAGTTTTGCCTTAAAGGCAACTGGTTTTGAGACTGTAATGGTTAATTGTAATCCAGAAACTGTCTCAACCGATTACGACACTAGCGATAGGTTATATTTTGAGCCTTTAAAGGAAGAATATGTTTTTAACATTATAAAGAGAGAAAAGGATAAAGGAAATTTAGTCGGTATCATTACGCAATTTGGTGGTCAAACTCCAATTAAACTAGCAAAATTTTTACATGATAATAATCTTCCAATATTAGGAACTCAATACTCATCTATTGATCTAGCAGAAGATAGAGATAGATTTAGAAAGCTTTTAGAAAAATTAAATTTAAATCAAGCTGAAAGTGGAATTGCAAAAAATTTTAAACAGGCAATTGAAATATCTGAAAAAATTGGTTTGCCTTTAATGGTTAGACCTTCATACGTTCTTGGAGGAAGGGCGATGGAAATTGTTTATGAAAAAAGTCAATTAAAAAATTTTGTAGAGGAAGCGTTTAAAGCAGCAGAAAAAAATCCAATTCTTATTGATAAATTTTTAGATCATGCAATGGAGGTGGATGTTGATGCTATATCTGATGGTAAAGAAGTGCATGTGGCTGGCATCATGCAGCATATAGAGGAAGCAGGAATTCATTCTGGGGACTCGGCTTGCAGCTTACCACCTGTTTCCATAAAACCTTTTTTACTAAAAGAAATTGAGAAACAAACAAAAAATTTAGCCCTAGCTCTGAAAGTAAAAGGTTTCATGAATGTTCAATTTGCAATAAAGAAAGATGAAATTTTTGTTATTGAAGTAAATCCAAGGGCTAGTCGGACTGTTCCATTTGTATCAAAAGCAAAAGGAATACCATTGGCAAAAATAGCCTCGAGAGTTATGGCTGGGGAAAAACTTTCAAAATTTAATTTAAAAGATAAATCTAAAGGAATGTTTGCCGTGAAAGAGGCTGTTTTTCCGTTTAATAAATTTCCAAACAGTGATTTATTGTTAGGTCCAGAAATGAAATCAACTGGAGAGGTGATGGGGTTTGACAAAAATTTTGGAATGGCATACGCAAAAAGCCAGATAGCATCGTCTAATTCGTTACCTACAAATGGACTGGCTTTTTTATCATTAAAAGATTCTCATAAAGATGAAGGTTTAGGGCTTGCAAAAGAACTCTTGAAACTAAAATTTCATTTGTGTGCTACAAAAGGAACAGCTGAATACATTAAAAAACATGGCATGAGTTGTAAAATTATAAATAAAGTAAGTGGTGGATCACCTCATATCGTTGATGTTCTCAACTCCAAAAAAATAGCTTTGGTAATTAATACTGGTGGTGGCAATACAGAACATAGATTAAACGATGCTATTACTTTAAGAAGAGCAACACTTAAAAATAAAGTACCCTACTGCACTAATATGTCAACAGCGCTTGCATGTATTGAGGGAATTAAATCACTTAAAACAAAAAAATTAGAGGTGACGTCTCTACAAAATATTTAATCAACCTTCCAATCTGTTTTAAATGTAACATAATTGACTTGAATACATCGTCTTTCTTTAATAATTTTTTTCTTTTCCATCCCGTGCCATGTATTTGGACCGCTTGTAAATAAATAACCATAATTATGTTTGTAGGGAACTGTTTTAACTTTTTCTAATTTTTCATTATAAAAATCAGTGCCCAGTTCCTCTGACTCATTTGCATTATTTACAAAAATAAGTCCTGACATTAATTTTTCTTTAATGTCACAATGAGGCTTTAACCAAAAACCTTCACGATCACAAATAACTTCAAGTCTGACATATGAACCGGATAAATCTTTATTAATCATTTTGGAGATCGTTTCACATGTTTCTTTAGATTGAAGTTCATTAATGAATTTTACTAAATGTGGAAAATGAGAAGCATTTTCTTTTGTAACAAAACATCTAAATTTTATTGCCTTACCGCCTGAAGCTATGCCTTCTCTAAATTCGGCGGCACCACCATCAATTGCTCTTGTACCATCATAATTGAGATTATGTTTGCTTACATCGGGAATGTCTGCACCTTCTATTTCTTTAATAGCTTCTTCACTTAAAGCATTATTATATTCCCAGTGATTAAATGGGAATTCATACTTTTTTGAGTTTTTCAATATAGAATTAAGAAAAGTCATAATCTTTAAATTGTTTCTCTATATATCCCGATATTCTATTAGTTTCATTAAGTTTTTTATAATTCCATTCTTCTACTCCGTCCCCTAAGTTTTTAATTATTTCTAGGGATTTAAAAAGCTCAAAAAATTTTTTGAAACGAATATTTTTTTTAATAGCTGGCATTTGAGCCACATATATTGGTCTCCCCGACATAGCTGCCTCAGATATCATAGATGTAGAGTCGCAAGTTACAATAATATGATTAGCTAGTTTAAGTGATGACAAATAGGCTTTCTTATCAATATCTTGAATTATAATCTGATCATCATCAAAAAAATTTCGAGCTTTATCGATAATTCTTTGCGGTGTTCTCATTGAAGGTATAAAAATTAGCTGATAACCTTGATTTATGAAATTTTTTTTGGTTTTAACAAAAATTTCCTCAATTATTTCATCATTAAAATCATAATATTTATTTGGACCACCAGCGATAAATGCAATTACTTTTTCTTTTTTAATTCTAGGTTTTAAATAATTAACATTTTCCTCTAACTCTTTTTCGGTAAGATAATGAATTGCTCCTTTGGTTTTAAGAACATTTTTTCCCTCAAGACCGTCGTGCTCTGGCGCAATAACAAAATCAAAATTATTTAATAATACTTTTGGATCTTGAATATGAATGTTCATAATTTTACTTCCAAATTTTTTTTTTAAAAAGATGGATGGGACTACACTTTTTCTCCCACATGAAATTACTACATTAAATTTTTTTGATATATTATTTTTGAAAACAAAATCTTTTACGGGTGTTAATTTTGGAGGAATCATTTTCCAAAAATTATTTAGTTCAATTTTTTCGTGTATAAATTCAAGATTAAGAGCTTTGGCAAGCCCCTCAACTTGGCTAATCATGCCATGCATACCCTCGGTCAATAATAAACCTTTTAATTTAGTCATTTATCACTATATAGCTTTCATATGAGTCAAAATCCAACTAAACACACAAAAGTGTTAATAATTGGGTCTGGTCCTGCTGGATACACTGCTGCAGTTTATGCGGCGAGAGCAATGTTGAATCCAATTTTAGTTTATGGGGCGGAGCCTGGAGGCCAATTAACCACAACAACAGATGTTGAAAACTTTCCTGGATTTGCTGATGTTATTCAAGGTCCATGGCTTATGGATCAAATGAAAGAACAAGCAAAAGCAGTTGGAACAGAAATGATTGAAGATCATATAAGTTCAGTAAACTTAAAAACAACACCTTTTGAGGCTGTAGGTGATACTGGTCAAAAATATACTGCTGATAGCATAATAATTTCTACAGGTGCCCAAGCTAGATGGTTAAATATTAAATCTGAACAAGAGTTCAGAGGATTTGGTGTATCGGCATGTGCAACATGTGATGGTTTTTTCTTTAAAGACAAGGAAGTTGCTGTTGTAGGTGGAGGTAATGCGGCTGTTGAGGAAGCAATGTTTCTTACAAAATTTGCGTCAAAAGTAAAATTAATTCACAGAAGAGATAGTTTAAGAGCTGAAAAAATGCTTCAAAAAAAACTTATGGAAAATAAAAAAATTGAAATCATTTGGGATACAGTTGTTGAGGATGTAATTGGAGATAAAGATCCAAAAAATGTTAAAGGAATTAAAGTTAAGAATGTGAAAACAAATAAAATTGATGAAATAAAATTAGACGGTGTTTTCATTGCTATTGGTCATGACCCAGCAACGCAATTATTTAAAGATCAACTTAGTATGGATAATGAGGGTTATTTGATAACAAAACCAGATTCAACAGAGACTAATGTACCAGGTGTTTATGCGGCTGGGGACGTAAAGGATAAAACATTTAGACAAGCG
>CACFEW010000021.1 GCA_902565385.1 uncultured Pelagibacteraceae bacterium
TAATATGAAAGAAATTGTTTTAGATACAGAAACAACTGGTATTTCAGTAAAAGAGGGACACAGAATTGTAGAAATTGGCTGTATTGAGTTAGATAATTTAATACCAACGAAAGAAAAATTTCATTGTTATTTAAATCCTGAAAGAAAAGTATCCGAGAAAGCTTTCGAAGTACATGGATACTCGGATAGTTTTTTATCAGACAAAATGAAATTTAGGGAAATAGCTGATGATTTTCTTCAATTTATAAAAGATAAAAGATTAATAATTCATAACGCGGAATTTGATTTATCTCATTTAAATAATGAACTTAAAATCATAGGAAAAAAAAAAATCGATAATGAAGTAGTGGACACCGTATCACTTGCAAGAAATAAATTTCCAGGCTCTCAAATCAGTTTGGATGCTTTATGTAAAAGATTTAGGATAGACAATTCCAAAAGGATCCAACATACTGCACTTATCGACTGTGATTTGTTGGCTAAAGTTTACATAAACTTAATCGATCAAAAAGAACCAACTCTAGATTTTAAAAATATAGAGGAAGACGTTTCAAAATCAGGCAATGGAAAAATTATTTATTCTAAAAAAATTATTAACCCATCTCCTGAAGAGATTAAAAATCATCAAATTTATTTAAAGACTTCTCTGAAAAAAAATTATTTTTAATTAAATTTCTCTAAATAAAGTTTTGTAAAATCAATTTTTTTTTCTAACTTTATATTAGAAAATCCAGAATTTTGCATCATATCGGTAAATGACTTTTCTATATCTGAAACAACCGAGTTTGGTACGTCGCATAATACAATTTTTTCTAAATCTTTTTTTTCTTTTATAGACTCATCAATTTTTATCGCTACTGCATAAATAATCTCAAAATGAGATCTTTTGACTTTAGTGTCTTTGTGTTGAAATTTTAACGTTATAATTACTTCAATCATTTTATTTTTAAGGGCTATTGATTTGATATCTATATCTAACTGGTATTTACTAATATTATTCCCAGTAGACAGGTAAGTTTCAACGTCAGGTGTTTCGCTAGACATACCTTTAATATATTTTGCTAAAATTTTAAACTTTTCTGTCATTATCATCCTCTATATCTTCAAATTCTCCTTCGATAAAATCATTCTTTTTCATTTTTTTATTCTCAAATTTTTTGTTTAATTTCCCTAACATTAATTTTCGTGTTATTGGGATGATTAAAAGAAAACCAATCATATCAGTTGCAAATCCTGGTATGATTAATAGAACAGCCGCAAACGCTATTGCAGCACCAGAAATTAATTCATGGGCTGGAATTTGATTTTTAATCATCTGCATCATTCCAGATCTTAGAGTATTAATACCCTCATACTTGGCATAGTACACCCCAACAACCGCTGTAAAAAATACTAGAAATATCGTGCTGAATGCGCCTATTTGAGACCCAATCTTTATAAAAAGGTAAATCTCAACAATTGGGATTAAAATAATAGATAAAAGCACTGTGTTCATTTGTCTTTAATGTAATTGTTAGTTGAAATTAATCAACATAGTAATTAAATTTAAACTATGAATTATAGTTTTGAATATATCGATATTATTTTATTAGCGATGATCGCAGGCTTCATCTTTTTAAGACTTAGAGGTATTCTTGGTAAAAGAACTGGTTTTGAAGGAAAAGCCTCTCCTCAGTTTGAAGAAATTTTAAAAAATATTAACCCTGAAGCAAAAATAAATAAAAAAACTGATTTTGATGAAAATGCAAAAAAAGATTTTTTAAAAGGTGCTAAAATAGCATATGAAACTATTATTACAGACTTCGGCGATAGTGATAATAAATTGACTACAAGCAAGTCTCTATTGAGCAATAAAATTTACGATCAATTCAACACCGCACTAAAAGAGCGAGGCCAAAGAGGTCATCTAGCTGAAATTACTTTTATTGGGGTGAATTCAGCGAATATAAAAGAGCATAAATATTTAGGAAAAATTTTACAGGTAACTGTAGAATTCGTAGCTGAAGTAATAACCTGTATTAGGGATAAAGATAAAAAGATAGTTTCTGGAGACCCAGAAAAGATAAAGAAAATTTATGATACTTGGGTATTTTCAAGAGATACAAGCACTAATAATCCGAACTGGCAATTAGTTGACACTCTTACGTAATTGACAAGTAATATTTCAGATAAAGATCAAAAAGATTGGAAAAATTTTTTAGAAAAAAATGAAAGGTTACCTAATAAAGATTTAGAAAAAAAAGAAAGTAAATTTTATACTACTAAATCATTGGATCTTCATGGTTACACACTAGATGAAGCTAACAAAAAAGTTGAAAGTTTTATAATTGATTGTTTTGAACAAAAAGTCTCCAAAATTAAAATAGTTACAGGTAAAGGACTACATTCCCAAAATGATAAAGACCCTTATATTTCTGAGAAATTAGGTATTCTAAAAAATTCTGTCCCTGATTTTATCAAAAGTAATCCAAGCTTAATGACAAAAATAAAAAGTATAGCCGATGCAAAAATTGCAGATGGTGGAAGTGGAGCTTTTTACGTTTTTTTAAAAAAAAAATTATAAAATAAATTTTGACAAATCCGTATCTTTCACAAGATTATCAAGGTTTTTATTTATATACTCTTTATTTATTGAGATTTTTTCACCAGATCTATCAGTTGCTGTAAAACTAATTTCATCAAGGATTTTTTCTATTATTGTGTGCAATCTTCTAGCACCTATATTTTCAACTGTAGCATTTACTTCAGAAGCAATATTAGCGATTGCATCAATCCCATCTTCAGTAAACTCAAGCTCAACATTTTCAGTTTTTAATAAAGCTACGTACTGTTTTATTAAACTAAAATCTGGCTCTTTAAGAATTCTTTTGAAATCATCACTTGATAAAGCCTCTAGCTCAACTCTGATAGGTAGCCTCCCTTGTAACTCAGGGAGTAAATCAGAAGGTTTGGCTAATTGGAAAGCACCAGATGCAATAAATAATATATGGTCAGTTTTTATTGGTCCATATTTTGTATTAACTGTTGTTCCTTCAATTAAAGGTAATAAATCTCTCTGTACACCTTCTCTAGACACATCTCCTCCAACTCTGTCTGCTCTTCCAGAAATTTTGTCTATTTCGTCTAAGAAAACTATTCCATTATTCTCCGTAGAGATTTTTGCAGCTTTAATTATTTTATCTTGTTCAATTAACTTATCAGATTCATCATTTATCAAAATTTCGTGAGATTCTTTTACTGTCATTTTTTTCTTTTTTTCCTGCTTTCCCATAGACTTTCCAAGCATCTCGCCAATATTAATCATTCCTACATTAGCACCTGGCATTCCAGGAATTTCAAATGATGTACTATTACCACCACTTTCGCTGACAGCTATTTCTATCTCGTTATTATCTAGATCACCATCTCTAAGTCTTTTTCTAAAGCTCTCTCTTGTAGCCGTACTTGCTTTTTTTCCAACTAAAGCATCTAGTACTTTTTCTTCAGCTAATTTTTGAGCTTTTGCGTAGACCTCTTTTCTTTTTTTAACTTTTTCCATTGAAATTGCTATTTCAATTAAATCTCTGACAATCTGTTCTACATCTCTTCCGACATAACCCACTTCAGTAAATCTAGTTGCTTCAACTTTTACAAAAGGAGCCTCTGCTAATTTAGAAAGTCTTCTTGAAATTTCTGTTTTTCCAACACCCGTTGGTCCAATCATTAAAATATTTTTTGGCAAAACTTCATTTCTCATTTCACCTTCTAAAGCTTGCCTTCTCCATCTATTTCGTAAGGCAACAGCAACTGCTCTTTTAGCTTTATTTTGACCGACAACAAACCTGTCTAATTCAGAAACAATTTCTCTTGGTGACAAAGAGCTTACTAATGAAGCCTCCTCTTTTTGTTGATCTCCTTTAGGATGTAATTGAGTTACGTTTGATTTATCCATTATATTTTTTCAACTTTGACATTTTCATTTGTAAATACACAGATATCAGCTGCAACTTTTATAGCTTTTTTCGCAACTTCTTCAGCGGATATATTGCTTTCCATTAAAACCTTCCCTGCAGCTAAAGCATAATTACCACCAGAGCCAATACCAATAACATCTCCCTCAGGTTCTAGAACGTCACCAGTACCTGAAATTATATAGCTATTTTTCTTGTCACCTACTGCCATTAGCGCTTCTAATCTTCTTAGATATTTATCGGTTCTCCAATCCTTAGCTAGCTCCACAGCAGCTCTAGATAAGTTACCAGCATGTTTTTCTAGTTTTCCCTCTAATCTTTCAAATAAAGTTAATGCATCAGCTGTTGATCCAGCAAAACCAGCCACAACATCTCTCTTTTCAATTTTTCTGACTTTTGAAGCAGTGCTTTTTACGACAGTATTTCCCATGCTTACTTGTCCGTCGCCAGCTACTACTACTTCGTTGTTTTTTCTAACTAACACAATCGTTGTCATAGCTTATAAATGGATACTAAATTTGATACTTCAAGCCCAGGTTTAGTATTATTGCCATAATTGAATAATATATGTATACCTGTTTTTAATTATGAAGCGTAAAGGCAAAATAAGCAGAAAAACAAAAGAAACCAGCATTAGTGTTGATTTAAATATTGACGGTAAAGGTAAATACAAAATTGACACAGGAATAGGTTTTTTAAACCACATGCTTGAGCAACTATCTAAGCACTCTTCAATAGACATGAATATAAAAGCTAAGGGCGACACTCATATTGATCTACACCACACAACCGAAGATACAGGAATTGCTATTGGTGAAGCTTTGAAAAAAGCGTTAAAAAAATCTGTTGGAATTAGAAGATATGCTCACGCAATGATCCCAATGGACGAAACTTTATCACGTGTAGCTATTGATATTTCAAACAGACCTTATTTAATTTGGAAAGTTAATTTAAAAGTCGAAAAGCTTGGTGAGATGGATACAGAACTTTTTAAAGAATGGTTTCAAGCATTTTCTCAAGCTGCTGGAATTACTCTACACGTTGAAAATATTTATGGTGACAATAGTCACCACATTATCGAGTCTTGCTATAAAGGATTAGCGAGATCTTTAAGAACTGCATTGGAAATAGATCCGAGGAATAAAAAAACTATTCCTTCTACAAAAGGTTCTTTATAAGTTAAATGAACGTCACAATTGTTGATTATAAATCGGGCAATATAAGCTCGGTAATAAACTCTTTTAAAGAAGTTGCAAAAGATAAAGTAACTATCGAGGTCACCTCAGATTTAAATAAGATAAAATCTAGTGACAAAGTAGTTTTACCAGGTCAGGGCTCATTTAAAAGCTGTATAGATGCTTTGAATAAAATTAAAGGTCTTACAGATACACTCAGTGAATTCGCAATAACAAATCAAAAACCTCTTCTTGGAATTTGCGTTGGCTTACAAATGTTTGCTGATATTGGCTATGAAGAAACTGAGACTAAGGGGTTAGGATGGATCTCGGGTAAAGTTTCAAAAATAGATAATCAAGGAGGAAAATTTAAACTTCCTCATATCGGCTGGAACGAAATAAATATTGTCAAAGATAGTAAAATTTTTAGGGATATAGAAAATAATTCCCATATGTATTTTGTTCATAGTTATGAATTTGTACCAAATGATAAAAAAGTTATTTCAGCAACTACTGATTATTCAACAAAAGTAGTTTGTTCAGTAGAGAAAGAAAATATATTTGGTACACAATTTCATCCAGAAAAAAGTGACAAGTTTGGGCTCAAAATAATTGATAATTTTATAAGTTTATAAATGAAAATATTTCCTGCGATAGATATTAAAAATAAAAAGTGTGTAAGATTAGTTAAAGGAGATTTTGATAATAAAACTGAGTATCAAATGTCTCCTTTCGAACAAGCTAGCAAATTTAAAGATCATGGATTTAAAAATTTACATATAGTTGATTTAGATGGTGCTTTAACTGGTGAAACCGTTAATTTAGATATTATTCAGGATATAGTTGGTAAATTTAATTTAAAAGTTGAAGTAGGTGGTGGTATTAGAAATTCTGATAGTATTAAAAAATACATTGATGCTGGTGTAGAGAAAGTAATTCTAGGAAGTGCCGCTATTAAAGACAAAAATTTCTTGAAAGAATCATGTGAAAAATTTAAAAATCATATTGCTCTAGGTTTAGATGCTAAAGATGGGTATTTGTCAGTATCTGGATGGAAAGAAAGCTCTAATCAATTAACTTTAGATTATTTAAAAGAAATTAATGACTATGGTGTTAGTAGATTAATTTATACTGACATTGATAGAGATGGAATGAAACAAAGTCCAAATTTTAATGAAACAATGAAAGTTGCTGAAATTTCAAAGTGCCCTGTTATTATATCGGGTGGTGTTTCATCAATAGATGATATTAAAAAGGCAAAGAATTTAAAAAATGTTGAAGGTATAATAGTTGGTAAAGCTATTTATGATGGTGATATAAAATTAGAGGAACTAGTGAAAGAAGATGCTTAAAAATAGAATAATACCTTGTTTAGACGTCAAAAATGGCCGGGTTGTTAAGGGAATTAACTTTGTTGATCTTAAAGATGCAGGAGATCCTGTGGAACAAGCAAAAATTTATAGTGATGGCGGAGCAGATGAAATTTGTTTTTTAGATATTACTGCTTCAAATGAAAATAGAGATACTATTTATGATGTTGTGGAGAAAACTTCAAAAAAATGTTTTGTGCCATTAACTGTAGGAGGTGGCGTCAGAAGTGTTGAAGATATTAACAAATTACTTAATTGTGGCGCTGATAAAGTATCTATAAACACTGCAGCAGTTGAAAATCCAAAAGTTATTATTGATAGTTCAAAAAAATTTGGATCTCAATGTATTGTAGTTGCAATTGATGCTAAAAAAAATGGAGATAAGTGGGAAGTGTTTACTCACGGAGGAAGAAATAATAGTGGCATTGACGCTTTAGAGTATGCTGAACAAATGGAAAAAAACGGTGCAGGGGAGCTATTAGTAACCTCTATGGATAGAGATGGAACACAAGTAGGTTATGATATTGATCTCATGTCAAAAATTTCATCGAAAGTAAATATTCCTGTTATTGCATCTGGTGGGGTGGGTAATTTAGATCACCTAATGGATGGCATTAAATTAGGAAAAGCTAGTGCAGTTTTGGCAGCTTCTATATTTCATTATGGAAAACACTCTATAAAAGAAGCTAAGGATTATTTGGACTCAAAGGGAATACCTGTTAGAATTTGACATGCTTAATACTTTAGAAAGCTTATTTAATCTTGCAAGAGAGAGGAAAAAAACTCCAATAGATGGTTCTTATACTAATAAACTACTTAGTGATAAATCATTGAGCAAAGAAAAGATCCTAGAGGAAATTAATGAACTTATTGAGGCAGTAGAAAAAAATTCAAACAAAATACACGAAGCAGCTGATGTTTTTTATCATTTGATAATGTATCTAGAGGCAAATGATGTGAAAATTGAAGATGTAATGGAAGAGCTCAATAAAAGAAAAAAATAATATGTTTTCAATATTAAAGGCTCAAATATTTATTGGACTGATTATCTTTACATTACTAACT
>CACFEW010000022.1 GCA_902565385.1 uncultured Pelagibacteraceae bacterium
AGATTACTGGAGTATTGATGTATTCTTTATTTTGATTTAAAAAATCAAGCCCACTTTTTCCAGGCATCATTATATCGAGAATAATTAAATCAAATTTAATAATTTTTATTTTTTCTAAAGCATTTTCAGCATTATTAGCTGTAGAAACTAAATATTTTTTTTCATTCAGATATTTTTTTAACAAAGATCTAATTCCTTCGTCATCATCTACCACTAAAATATGAGCAACAAATTTATCCATTTATAATTTTATTTAATACTTCATCAAAATTAAGTACTTCTTGTGAGCTTGAATTAAGTAAAGCATTATAAATTCTTTTTTTTTGTATCTCAAAAATTTCATTAAAAATTTTTTTTCCTTTTTCATTAAGAAAAATATGTTTAATTCTTGTGTCAGTTTCATCTTTATTAAAGAAGACTATCTCAAGTTTGATTAAATCTTTTAAAACTCTATTTAGACTTTGCTTAGATACTTTAAGCTTTCTCATAAGTTCTGAAATTGATATTCCCTCATACATGGATATTAAATGAATAGTTTTTTGATGGGCTAAGCCAATATGATATTTATTGAGAATTTTTTTTGAGTCTGAAAAAGTTTCTCTATAACTTATAAATAATTTTTCAATTAAATGTTTTAATTGTTCATCTTTTAAATATAAAAGCTCTTTCATCACAGGTAAGTTATATTGACATATTATATATACATAGATATTTTTCAGTAATAATTTTATATTTCATACATGATACCTTACGATAAAAGATCTGGTAAAATATGGTACAACGGCAAATTAGTAGATTGGTCGAATGTTAAAGTGCATGTTTTAAGCCATGGATTACATTACGCTAGCTGTGTTTTTGAAGGTGAGAGAGTTTATGATGGTTCAATTTTTAAACTAGAGGAACATACTTCTAGATTTTTTCACTCAGCAAGACGAATGGGTTTTGAGATTCCTTACACTGAAGCTGAAATAAACGCTGCTTCAAATAGTATTATCAAAAATCAAAAAGTTGAAAATGGTTACGTAAGACCAGTTGCCTGGAGAGGCAGTGAAATGATGGCGATCTCAGCTCAACAAACAAAAATTCATGTTGCAATAGCAACATGGGAATGGGGGTCCTATTTTGATCCAAAATTAAAAGTTGAAGGGATTAGATTAAATATTTCTAATTGGAGAAGACCGGCTCCTAATACAATACCATGGGACACGAAAGCCTCAGGTCTTTATATGATATGCACTCTTTCAAAACATGAGGCAGAAAAAAATGGTTATACAGATTCTTTAATGCTAGATCATGAAGGTAATATTGCTGAAGCTACGGGTGCAAATATTTTTTTTAAAGATTCGAATGGTGAGTTACACACGCCGTTACCAGACTCTTTCCTAGACGGAATTACTAGAAGAACAGTAATTGAAATTGCAAAATCAAAAAATATTAAAGTCCATGAAAGAAAAATAAACCCCTCAGAGTTGAAGAATTTTGTAGGATGTTTTTTAACCGGAACTGCAGCAGAGGTAACTCCGGTATCTTGTATCGCTGAAAATGAATTTAAAGTTTGTGATTTAATCATTGGTCTTAACGAAAGTTATCAGAAACTTGTTAGAAAGAAAAAAGCAGCTTAATCTTTATTATCTTCTGAGATAGCATGATCAATACCTTTTCGCATATATTCATATCCCGTAAAAAGAGTTAAAGCAGCCGAAAGCCATAAAAGAATTATTCCAATAGTTTGAGCATTATAATCTTGAAAATTAATAATTTTGTTTCCAGTTTCACCAGAAAGTAAAAGTGCAATAGCAACCATTTGCAATACAGTCTTTAATTTTGCTAGATTTGAAACCGGTAGTTTAATTTTTCCCTTAGCCAAAAATTCCCTTAATCCAGATATCAAAATTTCTCGAGTTAAGATAATGATTGCTGCTATTACCTCGTAATTTCTTATAGTTCCGTCCATTACCAAAAGTATTAAAGCAGTTGCAACAATAATCTTATCTGCAATAGGATCAAGTAGTTCTCCAAGTTTAGATTCTTCCCCAAGAAACCTTGCTAGCATTCCATCTAAAAAATCTGTGAAAGATGCAACTATAAATAAAATTAACGCTGTCAAATCTCCATAAAAACCTGGCAAGTAAAATGCTAACACAAAAAAAGGAACAATTAAAATTCTTCCTATAGTTAAAATATTTGGTATTTTTTTAAGCATAATTTTTTTTATTCATGAAAAAAGTTATATATTTTTTTCGCAACCTTTTCTTCAACCCCTTCCACAGATTTAATTTCATCTAGACTTGCAGACTCAACTGCTCTAGCTGATCCAAAATGGTTTAATAAAGCTCTTTTTCTTATGGAACCTATTCCATCAATTTGGTCTAACAGTGATTTACTAATACCCTTCTTCCTTTTTGCTCTATGAGCACTAATTGCAAAACGATGAGACTCATCTCTTATTCTCTGAAGAAAGAATAAAGTAGGATCATTTTTAATGAATTTAAATTCCTTACCATTATGAAAGAAAGTCTCATTTCCACTATTTCTATATTTACCTTTAGCAATCGCAATTATAGGAATATCATGAAGTCCAAGTTCATTTAAAGTTTCTCTAGCTACTGAATATTGTCCTTTTCCTCCATCTACCATTACTAGATCAGGAAAAGTTAAATAGTTATCTTTTTCTTGTATTGCTCTTTTAAATCTTCTATTCAAAACTTCTTTCATCATTCCATAATCATCTTGTTCATTCTTTTTAAGCTTGATGTTAAATTTTCTATATCTTTTTTTAATAAATCCATCATCACCATATGCTATCAATGCGCCTACACTGTTTGTTCCCTGTATATGACTGTTATCATAAACCTCAATCAGATTAATATTGGTCTCTAGATTAAATTTAGTTGCCACAGCTTCAAATAATTCCTTATTATTTTGACTTTCATAAAGCTTTCTATTTAAACTCTCTTTAGCGTTTTTTATTGCTAGGTTAATTACTTTTAATTTTGAACCTTTTTTAGCTATAGATATAGTAACTTGTTTTTTTTCTTTAAGAGAGAGTGTTTTTTCAATTAAAACTTTTTCTTTTATCTCTTCAGATAATATTATTGAGGATGGGACACTTTTATTTTCATAAAATTGCGTGACAAAAGAATTAATTATATTGCTTAAATTTTCATCAGGATCATGTTTTGGAAAAAAAGATTGGTTACCCCAGTTTTGTTTTGACCTATAAAAAAAAACCTGAATACAAGCTTTGCCTGACTCCTTATAACCTGCGATTACATCAGCCTCTATAAGATTAGCCTCATTAATTCTTTGTGATGATTGAATAATATTCAATGATTTTATTCGATCTCTTAAAATTACCGCTTTTTCAAAATCTAAATCTTCGCTAGCTTTTTCCATCTGCTCCGAGAGGCTTTTTTGTATTTTCCTTGATTTACCGGAAACAAACTCAATAGCATCATCAACAGTCTTTTTATATTCCTCACTTTCTATGTAACCAACGCATGGGCCAGAGCATCTTTTAATTTGGTATAAAATACATGGTCGTTCTCTGTTTTTGAACACAGTATCATCACAAACTCTAAGATGAAATATTTTCTGTATCATTTTAATTGTCCAGTTAGCTGATCCAGCAGATGCAAAAGGTCCAAAGTAAAAACCTTCAGTAGTTTTTTTTCCTCTGTGTCTTTTTATTTGTGGCCATTTATCTTTGTTGCCAATAAATATAAAAGGAAAAGATTTATCATCTCTTAGTAAAATATTAAATTTTGGTTTATATTTTTTGATTAAATTTGCTTCCAGAAGTAAAGCTTCACTTTCATTAGATGTAGTTGTGATCTCCAATTTTCTAGTTTGTGACAACATTCTTTCGGTTCTAATAATATGGTTTTTTTCAGCTACATAACTTTTGAGTCTGTTGGGTAAATTTTTGGCTTTACCAACATAAAGGATTTCTTCTTTTTCATTCAACATCCTATAAACACCAGGAAGTTTTGGGATTAAGGGCAGTTCTTTTTTTATTATTTCTTTTCCAATATCAGAACTTATCATGACTTCTCTTTTTGGTAATTTGAATACCAACAGATGAGCATTCTTTTAAAATCTCTAATTTTTCAATTTTGAGCATTATCTTAGCAATTCTTTTATCTTTAAATAATTCGTCAAAGACAGCCTCTGCAAGAGTTTCTAAAAAGTTATAATGTTTTTTTTTAACCAGTTTTCTTATCAGTTTAACAATAGTTCCATAATTAACTATTGATTTTAAATCTTTATCATTTGACGGTTTTTTATCTTGATAATCTATTTCAAGGCTAAATTTTACTTTTTGAGCATTTTCTCTTTCAAAATCATAATATCCAAGTTTTAAATCTAGTATTAACTCGTTTATAAGGATCTTTTTTTCGTAATTGAAAAGGGATTTTCCTTTATCAATTTTAACAATTTTAAAATTATTTTTTTTCATTCCTTACCTAGAACATCTGGTGTTTGCCAGTTTAAACTTTGGCCACTATCAATTGCCAGCACTTGACCAGTAATAGATCTGCTTTTTATAAAAAAGTCAACAGCATTACAAATCTCATTAACATCAACCTGTCTTTTTAAAGGAGTAGCAAGATATTGTTTTTTAAAATGTTTTTCTGTCTGCCTTTGATTTTTGATAGTAGGTCCTGGGGCAATACCATTTACCCTTATTTTAGGAGAAAGGCTCATAGCACTTGTTTTTGTCAAAGTATAAAGACCGGATTTACTAATAGTGTAAGAAAAGAAATATGGAGTTAGTTTAAAAATTCTTTGATCAATAATGTTAATAATATTGTTATTATTTCCTCTAATATTTTTAGAAAATTCTTTAGTTAAAAGTGCAGGTGCTTTTAAATTGGTTGATATATGTTTCTCCCAACTTTTATTATTAAAATTTGCTAATTTATCATTCTCAAATAACGAAGCATTATTAACAAGACAATCAAAATACTTTAATTTAGATTTAGCTAATTTGATAATTTTGATAATATCTTTTTCTTTACTTAAATCACCTCTGACCAAATAAACTTTAGTTCCATTGCTCTCTAATTTTTTTTTGAGAATTAGTGCTTTAGATTTTGATTTATTAAAATGAAGAACTAACTCTTTATTTGAACCTGAAAGTTTTTTTGCAATTGCAGCACCTATTCTTGTTGCTCCACCTGTGATGATTATTTTGCGTGCTTCCATTTTTTATCTTTTTTTTTGGTAACTTTTGTACCAGGCATACCCATAGTGGATCTTCCTTTGGGATAAAGTTTATTCTTTACATCATACTGTCTTATTTTTGGATTTAATGTTATTTCTAATTCAGTACTCTCTAATTTTCTTATTTCATCTCTGATTTTTGCTGCTTCTTCAAACTCAAGATTGGAGGCTGCTTCTTTCATTTTTTTATCCAAAGCTTTTAAATGTTTTTTTAAATTTCCACCAACATTTGAACCCTCACTGATTTTTACATAATCTTTCTCATAAACACTTTCTAGAATATCGTTAATTTCTTTTTTTACTGTTTTCGCATCGATTTTATTTTTTTTATTATAAGCTAACTGAATTTTTCTTCTTCTTTCTGTTTCTTGTATAGCTTTTTTGATACTTTTTGTTTCTTTATCAGCATACAAAATTACCTTGCCGTCAACATTCCTTGCAGCTCTTCCGATAGTTTGAATCAAGGATGTTTCAGATCTTAGAAATCCTTCTTTGTCTGCATCTAAAATTCCAACTAAAGCACATTCAGGAATATCTAAACCCTCTCTTAATAGATTTATGCCTACAAGCACGTCAAAAACACCCATCCTTAAGTCTCTCATAATTTCTATTCTTTCAAGAGTATCAATATCGGAATGAAGGTATCTAACTTTCACTCCATTTTCATGAAGGTACTCAGTTAAATCCTCAGCCATTTTTTTAGTAAGAGTTGTAACTAGAACTCTATGATTTTTTTCTATTACCTTTTTACATTCATGCATTAAGTCATCTACTTGGTTTTTAGCAGATCTTATTTCCACTGGTGGATCGATTAATCCGGTTGGCCTTATAACTTGGTCGATAAACTTCCCTTTTGTTTGTTCTAATTCCCAAGGTCCTGGTGTTGCTGAAACAAATACTGTTTGTGTTCGCATTAGATCCCATTCCTCAAATTTTAATGGTCTATTATCCATGCAAGATGGAAGTCTAAATCCGTATTCAGCTAAAGTACTTTTCCTTGATCTATCACCTTTGTACATTCCATTAAGCTGAGGAACTGTTACATGACATTCATCAACAAAAATCAAAGTATTATCTGGAAAATATTCAAATAAAGTAGGAGGTGGTTCGCCTGGTTTTCTACCCGACAAAAATCTTGAGTAATTTTCAATCCCAGCACAAGATCCAGTTGCCTCAATCATTTCAAGATCAAATTTAGTTCTTTCCTCAAGTCTTTGAGCCTCAAGCAATTTATTTTGTGCTTTATGTTTTTTAAGAGTAATTTCTAATTCTTTTCTTATATTTAAAATTGCTTGCTCAATAGTTGGTTTAGGAGTTATGTAATGACTATTTGCATAAACTTTAACTAAACTTAATTCTCTAACTTGATCACCTGTGAGAGGGTCAAACTCCTCAATTTTCTCCAGTTTATCACCAAACAAATTTAATCGCCAGGCTCTATCCTCTAAATGAGATGGAAAGATTTCTAAATATTCACCACGAGCTCTGAAAGTACCTCTATAAAAATTTTGATCATTTCTTTTGTATTGTAACGCGACTAGAGACTTTATTATTTGTTCTCTATTATAATCATAGTTTTTTTGTAGCGTTAGAGTCATTTTGCTATAAGCCTCAACAGAGCCTAAACCATAAATACATGATACACTGGCTACAATTAAAACATCATCTCTCTCTAAAAGTGATCTTGTTGCTGAATGTCTCATCCTATCTATTTGTTCATTAATTGATGCTTCTTTCTCAATGTATGTGTCAGATCTTGGGACATAAGCTTCTGGTG
>CACFEW010000023.1 GCA_902565385.1 uncultured Pelagibacteraceae bacterium
GTAACTATCTTTTTCCTCATCAAAATACATTATCTTAATAATTCGCAAGTAATAAAACGCTGCTACTACTGTTGATAATAATCCAACAATAGCTAAAAAATACATTGACTGCTCAATAACAGATTTAAAAATATAAAATTTTGCAAAAAAGCCTGCAAGTGGTGGGATTCCAGCTAAAGAGAATAAAATAATTAATAATGAAATAGAAAGCAATGGATGATTTTTTGATAATCCAGACAGATCTTCTATTTGTTCGTAATAAATATTATTTCTTCTCATCATTAGTAAGCATGAAAAAAAACCTAAGTTCATAATAATATAAATAGTCATATAAATAACTGAGCTTTGTATCCCATCATTTGACCCAGTTGCCAAACCTGCTAGAGCATATCCAATATGACTAATAGAGCTATAAGCTATTAGTCTCTTAAGATTTTTTTGCCCTATAGCTGCTATCGCGCCAAAAAGCATAGATGCGATCGATAAAAATACTAAAATCATTTGCCACTGATCAATAAGATTTAAAAAAGGTACATATAGAAATCTTATAAACACAGTTAACGCTGCTATTTTTGGAACCATAGTAAAAAATAATGTTACAGATGTTGGTGAACCTTCATATACATCTGGAGCCCACATATGAAAGGGAACAGCAGAAATTTTAAACGCTAAACCCACCAAAATAAAAACTATTCCAAAAGTAATAGCATATTCATTTGCATTAAATTGAGTTGAAATAACATAAAAATTTGTTGAGCCAGTAAAACCATAAATTAAAGAACAACCGTACAATAATAAACCTGAGGATAATGCACTTAAAACAAAATATTTTAATCCTGCTTCAGATGATTTTAATTGATCTCTATTAAATGTTGCCAAAACATATAAGGCTAATGACTGAAGTTCTAAACCCATATAGAAAACAATTAGATCATTAGAGCTAATCATAATCATCATTCCCAATACAGAACTTAGAATTAAAATTGGATATTCAATTTTGAAAATTTTAAACGTTCTCAGATAATTTGATGAAATTAGCAAAACTACAAAAGCAGCCAATAAAGTTATAATCTTCATGAATGATGACAAATAATCTATGATAATACTCTCATTAAATAGAGTTGTCGGATTTATACTTAAAGTTTCATTAAATGTGATGACTGCTGTAATTAATAAAACTAATAATGAAATATTGTGGATTATTTTTGAACTATTTTTTTTAAAAACTCCTAAGATGAGTAAAAACATTATTGATAATGAGATAAAAATTTCCGGAAATATTAATTCAATATTATTCATTGTTTACTTGCCACGCTGAGGTTATAGGTATCGATTAAATCACTTATTGAAACTTCAATAGTGTTAATTAATGGTTCTGGATAAAAACCAAAATATAAAGTTGGTATAGCTAAACAGGTGAGCGTGAACGCCTCTGATTTATTTAAATCAATCATTTTTTTTAACTCAGAGTTTATTAGTTTTCCAAAAATAACTCTTTTGTACAACCAGAGCATATATGCTGCTCCAATGATAACTCCTAAACTAGCTAATACTGCTACTAAAAAATTATCTTTAAAAGTAGCCATTAAAATTAAAAATTCACCAACAAACCCACTTGTCCCTGGTAATCCTAAAGCAGCTAAAGTAAATACCATAAATAAAATAGCATATTTAGGTATAATGGTAACAATACCTCCATAGGTTGCGATCAATCTAGAGTGCATTCGATCATAAACGACACCAACGCATAAAAATAAAGCTGCTGATACTAGACCGTGACTGATCATTTGAATTATACTTCCTTCAATACCTTGTTGTTGGATTGTAAATATTCCTAAAGTAACAAATCCCATATGGGCCACAGAAGAATATGCTATTAATTTTTTCATGTCCTCTTGCATTAAAGCTATTAACGACGTGAAAATAATTGCAATAACACTTAATGTGTAAATTAAAGGAGTAAAAACTTCTGAGGCAGAAGGAAATAATCCCAAAGAAAATCTTATAAATCCATAGCCAGCCATTTTAAGTAAAATAGCAGCTAACAAAACCGAACCTGCTGTTGGAGCTTCAACATGTGCATCTGGAAGCCATGTGTGAACTGGCCACATTGGAGTTTTTACAGCAAATGAACTAAAAAAAGCTAACCACAATAAATTTTGATATTTCGTATCTATACCTAGTTCGTAAAGTTGAACGACGTCTGTAGTGCCTGTAATCCAATAAATTGAAATTATCGCAACTAGCATTAGAACTGAACCTAAAAGAGTGAATAAAAAAAACTTAAAAGCGGAATAAACTCTTCTAGCCCCACCCCAAATTCCAATAATTAAAAACATTGGAATTAATCCAGCCTCAAAAAATAAATAAAAAACTACTAGATCTAGAGAGCAAAAAACTCCGATCATGAAAGTTTCCATAACAAGAATTGCTATCAAAAATTCATTTAATCTTTTTGTAACTGAATTATTTACTGAGATTATACATAGAGGTGTAATAAATGTTGTAAGAATTATAAAAAGTATTGATATTCCATCAATTCCAACTTTGTAATTAATTAGACCTTCAATCCAAACTCTATCTTCAACAAATTGAAATGCAGATGTTGTTTGATCAAATAAAAACCACAAATAAATAGATAAAAAAAAGTTTACTAGAGATGTAAATAAGGCAACATACTTAACAGTAATTTTATTTTCACTTTTACTTCTTGTAAAAAATAAAAATAGTGCTCCAATTGAAGGTAAAAGTATTAATGAGGAAAGAATTGGAAAGTTCATTATTTAACGATTAAAAAGGTTAAAAAAGCAGAAAAACCGAGCAACATTATAAACGCATATTGATAAATATAACCACTTTGAAATTTATTAGCTTTAATAGAAAATTTTTTAATAAGCCCAGAAATACCATCGGGCCCAAAGCCATCTATCACTTTTATATCAAAAAATTTCCACAAAAATAAACCAAATTTTTTCGAAGATTTTACAAATAATGTGTCGTAAATTTCGTCAAAATACCATTTATTGAATAAAAAATCATATAATGGTTTATTAAAATTAACTATTTGAGCTGGAAAATTTTTATTTTTTACGAACAAATAGTAAGCTAGTGGTATAGATAAGGTTACTAATGTTGGGGTTAAAATTAAAAACCATAATGGTGGATGATCGGTGCTTAAAGGTTCTAAATAGAAAATTGACTCATTCCAAAAATTATTAATTCCCTGATAACCTATAAACAAATCTTTAAAAATAAATCCAGCAAAAATTGCTCCTATAGATAATATTATCAAAGGTATTAACATAACTAGTGGAGACTCATGTGTCTCCTCGATATTGAGTTCCTTGTTGTTATATTGACCATGAAAAGTTTTAAACATCAGTCTCCACGAATAAATTGATGTTAATAGAGCTGTAAATATTCCGATACCAGCTGCATAGTACCCTGTTGTAGTGCCACTCAAATATGCAAATTCTATAATTGCATCCTTAGAATAAAAACCAGATAGCAAAGGGAATCCTGTTAACGCTAAAGTTCCAATTATCATTAGAGCATACGTGTATGGCAATTTTCTCCATACTCCTCCCATATTATTTATGTTTTGCTCATCTTTAAAAGCATGAATAACAGACCCTGATCCTAGAAATAATAATGCCTTAAAAAATGCGTGAGTAAATAAATGAAACATTGCAACATTATATGCGCCTACACCAGCAGCAAAAAACATATAACCTAATTGACTACAAGTGGAATAAGCTATGATTTTTTTTATGTCTGTTTGAACTAAAGCTACACTCGCTGCAAAAAAAGCAGTACTCATACCTACTACAGTGACAATATTTAAAGCTAACTCTGAATATTCGTATATCGGTGAACATCTTACAACTAAAAAAACTCCAGCAGTAACCATAGTGGCTGCATGGATCAGAGCTGAAACAGGTGTTGGACCTTCCATTGCATCTGGTAACCAGGTATGTAAAAAAATTTGAGCCGATTTACCCATAGCACCAATGAATAATAAGATACAAATTAGATCTACAGCATTAATCTGAATACCTAAAAAATTAAGTTTTTCATCTACAACATTTGGTATCTGATTAAAAACTTCTGTGTAGTTCACTGTCCCAAATAAATAAAAAATCAAAAATATACCAAGAGCAAAACCAAAATCTCCAACTCTATTTACCACAAACGCCTTAATGGCTGCTGCATTAGCGGTTTCCTTTTTAAACCAAAAACCAATTAAGAAATAAGAACAAAGACCTACTCCTTCCCAACCAAAAAATAATTGAATAAAATTATCAGCCGTTACCAACATTAACATGGCAAATGTAAATAACGATAAGTAAGCCATAAATCTCGGTTTATGAGGATCGTGGGACATGTATCCAATTGAATAGATATGAACTAATGCAGAAACAAAAGTTACGACTACTAACATAACTGATGATAACGCATCAATTTTCATTGACCAGTTTACCTCTAATGATCCTGAATTAATCCACGTAGCGATTTTAATATTTGCTTCGTATTGATTAAAAATTACATCGTAAAATACAATTGCTGAAAGAATAGCTGAAATAGATACTAATAAACTAGTTACTATTTCAGAATTTCTATCACCTATAAACTTTCCAATAAATCCAGATATGATTGAGGCTATTAATGGTAATGCTATGATTGAAATTTCCATTTTATCCTTTTAATTTGTCTATCTCTTCAACCCTTATAGTTCCTGCATTTCGGTAATAAACTACTATTATGGCAAGACCAATTGCAGCTTCAGCAGCAGCTACGGTCAAAATAAATAATGTAAAAACTTGACCAGTTAAATCACCAAGATAAATAGAAAACGATACTAAATTTATGTTAACAGCTAATAATATCAGCTCAATACTCATCAAAATCACGATAATATTTTTTCTATTAAGAAAGATACCAATGACACCAATACTAAAGATAACTGCTCCTAATGTAAGATAATGTCCCAAACCTATGTCAGTCATCTATCTTAACTCCTTTATTTGATGGAACCTCTAAAACTTCAATACCTTCAGACCTTTCTCTTGAAATTTGTTTCAAATAACTCTGTGTCTTGACACCTTCTCTTTGTCTAAAAGTAAGAACGATGGCACCTATCATCGCAATTAATAATATCATTCCACTAATTTGAAAAATATGAATATAGTCAGTATACAAAACCTGACCTAATGAGTGTGTATTGCTTATTTCATTAAATATTTGATTAGTATTAGGATTAGACAATTCAGGTTTATATTTCCAACCACCTACAACAATAATCAATTCAAAAAAAATAATAGTACTTATAATTAAACCAACTGGTATGTGACTAGAGGTAGTTGTCTCTGAATTAAACCATTGATTTTTTTGTTGAGCAACATTTAACATCATTACAACGAATAAAAACAAAACAGCTACTGCACCAACATATACAATTAGCATAATCATTCCCAAAAACTCTGCTCCTATCATTATAAAGAGACATGAAATACTAATAAAATCTAATATTAAAAAAAAAACTGAGTGTACCGTATTTTTTGAAACTGTGACCATGATAGCTGAAATGACTGCAATAATTGAAAAAACATAAAAAAATATTGCATGAGCTACCATAAATCTACCTATAAGGATTATCTGATTTTATATTCGCCGCTAAAATATTTTCCCATCTATCACCATTATCTAGTAGTTTTTCCTTAGTATAATAAAGTTCTTCTCTTGTCTCTGTTGAAAATTCAAAATTTGGACCTTGAACTATTGCATCTACAGGACACGACTCTTCACATAGACCACAATAAATACATTTCATCATATCAATATCGTAACGAGTAGTTTTCCTACTTCCATCAGATCTTTCAGCTGACTCGATTGTAATTGCTTGCGCTGGACAAACTGCTTCACATAACTTACATGCTATACATCTTTCTTCCCCGTTTGGATATCTTCTGAGTGCATGCTCTCCTCTAAATCTTGGACTAATTTTTCCTTTTTCAAAAGGATAATTTATTGTTTTCTTTGTTTTAAACATTTCTCTCAAAGCAATTAATAAGCCAGTTGCAAAATCAACCATGAATATTGTTTTTAAAAATCTTGTAATTTTCATTTAAAGTGTAGGTAAAAGGTTAAAATAAAATAAATAACTAGCAGTTAAAACAACATAGGTCAGAGAAAATGGAAGGAATATTTTCCAACCTAATCTCATCAATTGATCATATCTATATCTTGGTACGACTGCTTTAACTAGTGCAAATAAAATAAATAAAAGTAATATTTTCAAAATTAACCAAATAGCTCCTGGAATCAAATTAAATGGATATAAATCAATTGGTGAAAGCCAGCCTCCCAAAAATAAAATTGATCCTAAAGCACACATTAATAAAATATTTGCATACTCCCCTAACCAGAACATTGCATACATCATACCAGAATATTCAGTTTGATATCCAGCAACTAATTCTGCCTCAGCTTCAGGTAAATCAAAAGGTGGTCGATTTGTTTCTGCTAAAGAGGAAATAAAAAATATTACAAACATTGGAAATAAAGGAATTATGAACCAGATATTTTGCTGAGCTAAAACGATATCACTTAAATTTAATGATCCTACACACAAAAGAACATTTATTATAATTATGCCAATTGAAACCTCATAAGATACCATTTGTGCCGCAGATCTTATAGAGCCTAAAAAAGGATATTTGGAATTGGACGCCCAACCCCCCATGATAAT
>CACFEW010000024.1 GCA_902565385.1 uncultured Pelagibacteraceae bacterium
GATGTTTACTACTCTGTAAAAGCTTTGATAAATAATGGAAGAGTTTATTCAACTGATGTGTGTCTACCTATTTCAAATATAACAGAGTGTGTAAACTACGCAGAGGAACAAGCGAAAAAATTTGGACTTAGAGCTCCAATGGTGGGCCATCTTGGAGATGGAAATTTTCATGTATTATTACCTTTTGATCCTGGAAAAAAAGAAATGTACAAAAAGATAAGAGAATTTAATGATTTATTAATTAAAAAGGCCCTAAAACTTAAAGGAACGATTACTGGAGAGCATGGTGTGGGCCTTCATAAAAAAGAATATCTTTTAAAGGAGCATGGAGACAACATTCCTGTTATGAAATTGATTAAAAGAAGTATTGATCAAAACAATATAATGAATCCAGGCAAGATATTTGATCTTAATTAATAAAAATATTTTATGAAAAAAATATTGATTACAAGAAAATTAATCAAAGAAAGCGAGGATAAAGCTTCTAAAACATTTGAACCAATATTCAATTCTAATGATGAGCTATACTCACAATCAAAAGTCATAGAGATGAGCCAAGGTTGTGATGGGATTCTATCCTCTTTAACTGATAAGATGGATAAAGAAACTATTAATAAGTTACCTGATTCAATAAAGATAATTTCAAATTTTGCAGTTGGTTTTGGAAATATAGATTTGGAAGCAGCAAAAAAAAGAGGAATTGCAGTTACAAATACACCTGAAGTTTTATCAGATGCAACAGCTGAGATTGGTATTCTTTTAATATTAGGAGCCTGCAGAAGGGCGGCAGAAGGAATTGAGTCTGCAAGAGAGGGTGGATGGAAATGGTCTGCAGATTATCTTATTGGTAAACAATTAACTGGAACAAGGCTTGGAGTTTTGGGAATGGGCAGAATTGGACAAAAAATTGCAAGAATTGCCAAATCATTAGGAATGATTATCCACTATCATAACCGGTCAAAACTGAGTGAGGAAAAAGAGCAAGGTGCTATTTATCATGATAATTTGAAAAGTCTTTTTTCAGTGTCTGATGTTTTATCTATTTGTTGTCCTGCAACAAAAGAGACTGAAAATATGATAAACAAAGAGACAGTTGAGTATTTCCCTAAAGGAGCAGTAATCACTAACGTTGCAAGAGGTGATATAGTTGATGATGATGCATTGATTGATGCACTTAATAGACGAAAAATTTATGCTGCAGGACTTGATGTTTATAAGAATGAGCCAAATTTAAATCCAGGATACTTAAAGATTAAGTCAGCCTTTATTTTACCCCACTTAGGCAGCGCAACTAAAGATACTAGAATTGCTATGGCAAATCTTGCGATAGATAATATTGATGAATTCTTCAAGACAGGAAATTGCACAAATAAAGTAAATTAATTCTACTTCAGATTGAAATTAATTTAAATTCTGCGACATCTACCCCATTTTTTGGAAAGACTCTAAATTGAATCTGTGCTTAAATTGATCGAGTTAATTAACTTTAATAGGAGTAATAATGACAAAAGAAAATAAATCATTGAAGGTGAAAACATCTTCAAGACGTAAGTTCTTTAAAACTGCTGCTAAAGCTGGTGCTGTAGCTGCAGCTGCGGTTGCAATGCCAAACATAGCAACTGCTGGCGGTCATAAAACTTTAAAGATGCAAGCTGCATGGCCAAGTGGAGCAAACATCTTTTTTGAAATGGCCGGTGACTACTGCAAAATGGTAGATGAGATGTCTGGAGGTACACTTAAGATTGATCTTCAACCAGTTGGAGCAGTCGTAAAGACTTCAGAAATCGGACAAGCAGTAAGTTCTGGTGTAGTAGATATGGGTCACTGGGTGACTGCATATTGGTATGGTAAAAATCCAGCTGCATCATTATTTGGAACTGGTCCTTCATACGGTATGTCATCTCAAGAAGTTATGGGATGGATGGAGTATGGTGGAGGAAGAAAACTGTATGACGAAACTCTTGCAAAAGTAGGTTTCGATTACATTGGTTTTTTCCACATGCCTATGCCAGCACAGCCTTTTGGTTGGTTCAAAAAGAACGTAACAAAAGTATCTGATGTTAAAGGTATGAAGTACAGAACAGTTGGTCTAGCGACTAACGTTTTGACTGCGATGGGAATGGTAGTTAGACAATTACCAGGCGGTGAAATTCAGCCAGCTATGAAAACTGGTTTGATTGAAGCTGCTGAGTTTAACAACCCAACTTCAGACTCTCAATTTGGTATGCAAGACGTTTCTAAGCACTATCACTTAGGAAGCTTCCACCAATCTCAAGAGATGTTTGAGATTCCAGTTAACAAAAAAACATACAATAGTTTATCACCTGCGCACCAAGCAATATTGAAAAATGCTGCTTATGCTGCAAACAGTGATAACTACTTTAAAGCTTTAGTAAGATACTCAGCTGACTTAGCTAAGTTGATGAATGAGCATAAAGTAAATGTTTACCAAACTTCAGATGAGATTTTGGCTCAACAATTAAAAGGTTGGGACAAAGTAATTGGTGACTTTAACAAGAAGGATCCTTTCTTTAAGAAAGTTGTTGATTCTCAAAAATCTTATGCGAAGAGAGTAATGAAGTACTTGCTGATGAATCAGCCTAATTACAAACTTGCATATGAAAATGAGTTTGGTCCAATTGCAAAAGTTAAGATATAATTAACTTTTACAAATTTTAATGAGGGGGCTTCGGCCCCCTTTTTTATTTGATTAATTTAGAACAATTCAATAAGAGTCTATATCTATGATGAGATCTTACATAAAATTCGCAGACCGTTTGAGTGTCTCAATGGGTAAAGCATTCTCGTGGTGTATAGTAATTTTGATGGGTGGAACATGCTATGAAGTTTTTATGGCGTATGCTTTGAATGCCCCAACTTTATGGAATTTCGATTTCAGTCTTCAGATGTATGGTGCAATTTTTATGATGGCAGGAGCTTATACTTTATGCACCGAAGCACATGTTAGAGGAGATGTTATATACAGATTATTTTCTCAGAGAACGCAAGCTTGGATAGATGTTGTTTTATATTTTATCTTCTTCTTCCCTGGTGTAATTGCTCTAGCTTTTTATGGTTATGAATATGCAGCATTAGCATGGAAAATTAAAGAAACAAGTTGGAATAGTCCTGCACAAATTCAAATTTATATGGCAAAATCTTTAATACCATTATCTGGAGCGCTTTTAACACTCCAAGGAATTGGTGAGGTATTTAGATGTATCATCTGTATTCAAACAGGTAGTTGGCCTGAAAGAGGAACGGAGCGTGATGCTGAGGAAACTGAAAAAGTATTAATGAGAACTTCACAACAAGGAAACAAAGAAGATGTTATTTAGTTTAACAAATCCAGAAGTAGCAATTATGATGATGGGAATATTTTTATTTGCCGTCTTATTAGGTTTTCCTATTGCATTCACGTTAATGGCAATGGGTTTAGGTTTTGGATACTACGCTTATTTTGATCCAACCAAGATGGAACATCTATTTGATAACAGGATATTTCAACTCTTTGTCCAAAATACTTATACTGTAATGGATAACAATGTGTTGACCGCAGTCCCCCTCTTTTTATTTATGGGATATTTAGTTGAGAGAGCTGGGATTGTTGCAAAATTATTTTTTGCTATAAGATTAGCATCTCACAAACTTCCAGCTTCAATGGCAGTTGCTGCATTAATTACTTGTGCACTATTTTCAACCGCAACAGGTATCATAGGAGCAGTAGTAACTTTAATGGGTCTTCTTGCTTGGCCAGCAATGATTAAAGCTGGTTATGACAAAAAATTTGCATCTGGAATTATTTGTTCAGGAGGTTGCTTAGGAATTTTAATTCCACCTAGCATTATGTTGATTGTCTATTCTGTTATTGCTCAATTGTCGCCTTTAAGATTATTTGCAGCCGCAATTTTTCCAGGATTAATGTTAGCAGGACTTTATATTGGTTATGCAATATTTAGGGCTTGGATGAATCCTTCGATAGCTCCAAAACCTGCAGCAGAAGAGATACCCCCTACTGCAGTAATTATGAAAGAGGTTTTAGTTTCTTTCTTACCGTTATTTTCTTTAATAATCCTAGTTTTAGGAACAATACTTGCAGGTATAGCAACTCCGGCCGAGGCAGCCGCTGTTGGTGCATTTGGTTCATTAGTTCTGTCATATTTTTATAAAACCCTTAAATGGAAAAATTTTAAAGAGTCAGTTTTTCTTACAGCAAAAACAACAGCTATGATCATGTGGTTATTTATTGGATCTTGGACTTTTGCCTCAGTATTTTCATACTTAGGTGGCCATGAAGTTTTTGAGCATTTTTTTAAATCTTTAAATTTACAACCTTGGCAGTTTTTAGTTATTACCCAATTAATTATATTTTTATTAGGCTGGCCTCTAGAATGGACCGAGATATTAATCATATTTGTACCAATTTTTTTACCATTGGTTGAATTTTTTGGTGTTAATCCATATTTTTTTGCAATGCTAATCGCTTTAAATTTACAAACCTCATTTTTGACACCCCCCATGGCAATGTCAGCATATTATTTGAAAGGAGTTCAATCAAAGAACGTTGAACTTATGCAAATTTTTGGAGGAATAATGCCTTTCTTAGGAATCGTAATTTTAGCGATGGTTCTAATGTATTTATTCCCAGGAATAGCACTTTGGTTACCAGAGACATTATTTGCAAATTAATTTTAAATGACAGATATATTTTCTTTAAGTCTCGAGGAACTAGCAAAAAAAATAAAAGATGCCCAACTTACATCAGTAGAAGTTTGTGAGAAATATATTGAACGAATAGATAAGTTTGAAAAAGATGTAAAAGCCTGGGCACATTTTGATAAAAAAGTTTTATTAGAAAAAGCAACTGAGGCTGATGATCATAGAAGATCAGGAAAACCAGTAGGACCACTGCATGGAGTGCCGATAGCAGTTAAAGATATTATTGGAACTGTTGATATGCCCACTGAGTGTGGAACTATAATCAGGAAAGGAAAATCATATTCTCAAAATGCTGAAATAATTGATTTGCTTCATGCATCAGGAGCAATTGTTATGGGCAAAACAGCAACCTCAGAACTTGCCTACTTAGGACCTCCAGCAACAACTAATCCTCACGACAAAGATAGAACACCGGGGGGTTCATCTAGTGGATCAGCAGCTACGGTTGCTTCCTTTATGGCACCAGCTTCTATCGGCTCTCAGACAGGAGGATCTGTAATAAGACCAGCATCTTATTGTGGTGTAGTTGGTTATAAACCAAGCTATGGACTTATTTCAAGAAACGGAGTTCTAAGAACCTCATACAGCCTAGATCAAATTGGAATGTTTGGTCGTAAAGTTGAAGATGTAGCTATGTTAGCAAAGGTATTGATAAAGAAAGATAAATATGATCCAGCTACAATTCATTACTCTACAGAAAATATTTTAACTGAAACCAAGAAAGGTCCAATTTTTGAGCCTAAGTTTATTTTTTATAAAACTGATCATTGGAAAATAATTGATAAAAAATCACGAGAGTCTTTTGAATATTTTATTAAATCTTTTAAAAAAAATATTGAGATATTTGATACTCCCTCATATTTTAAGGATATACACAAATATCACCAAATTATTCATGAAACAGACTTAGCAAATAATTTTTCTATTTATTATCAAAAATTTAAAAAGAAACTTTCAAAGTATATGCAGGATGCTATTTCAAATGGAAATAAGTACACCGCAAAAGAATACGCCGAGGCAATTGATTTTATGAAAAGAAGTTATGAGTCTTATGAAGAAGTATTTGAAGACTATCATGGAGTATTATCGCCATCTAGTCCAGGTGTTGCACCTAAAGGATTAAAGAGTACTGGAACAGCAGAATTTAACAAAGTCTGGTCTTATCTAGGTACCCCTTGCATATCACTGCCTTTACTTGAGGGTGAAAATAATCTACCATTAGGAGTTCAATTAATTGGCAACAAATATGATGATCATAGATTTTTAGGTGTTGCTAATTGGCTTGAAAAGGAGTGTCAGGATTAATTGTATGAATAAAATAACAACAATAATAGGTTTGTCATTTGCTGTTTTCTTTTTAATTGGTTTAGCGACTACTCTTACTAGATCAATGATGATCGGTTTTTTAGATGTAATACCGGTTTATTTGTTGATGGGTGCTGCCATCATAATGATGATTTACGAAGCCTTCTTTGATAAAAGTTAATTTGTCGTAAATTGAATAATTCGAAAAAAAATTTTTTTTCATTTTCCTTATTATTTATTCAGCCAATTTTTATGGCTAGTAATCTTGTTGTAGCTAGAGGTGGTGTCGAATTTGTACCTCCAATATCATTAGCTTTTTGGAGATGGACACTAGTTTTTTTGATATTATTA
>CACFEW010000025.1 GCA_902565385.1 uncultured Pelagibacteraceae bacterium
GAATTTAAAAGAAAAATTAGAAAAAAAAAAACTGGTATAGTTCATATTTCAGATAACTTTGAAGAAGCAAAGAGGAATGCAATTTTTATTTCTAGATCAAAAAATGACTTTCCTGCCAGATATTTTTTTGATGCGCAAAAAATATTTAAAAATAAAAAAGATCTTTTTAAAACTCTTAATAGCACAAAAAATTTGAAATATGTTATTTTAAGAGATCAAAAAAATAAGAATGATGATACAGATATACTGACAAATAATTACTATTTATTCAAAAGGGTTACTGATTGCCACTCATATAAAAATAAAAATTTAAATTTTATTTCTAATTCGGGAGATCCATTAGAAGATAATGGTTTTAAAGTTTCAAATTATATTAGGATAAAAGATAGAAACATTAAAATAGATTTAAGATTTATTGGAGATGATTATTTTGATTCAAAGTGGCAAAAAAAAATGCTTGCTAATCGAAAATTTCAAGGATTTTATTATGTACCAAACAAAAATGATTACTTATTTGCAGTACTATACCATATAGTTTATCACAAAGGATATATTGATAAAAAATATTCAAATTTATTAAAAAATTATTTTAAATTAAAAACTTTAGAATTTAAGATAATAACTAAAATTGTTAATAAATTTCTTTTGGAAAAAAAGTTTGAAATTACAAGACCGTCTGATTTGACTATTCCTGTTGTTAATAAACTGGATGAGAATAATTTTAAAAAAGAAATCTATTATATTCAAAATCAAATAGAGAGCCGAAATTTCTCGGGTGCAAATAAGATGTTATATAATTTAATAAAATTTCAAGAAATGTCATTTTTTTTTAAAAAAGATTTTTTGTTTTTAATATTTTTAAATCAATTTAATTTATTAAAATTTAGATTTAAAAAATTTATTTTTAGGTTTGTATGTTTAAATAGTTAATTTTGAATATTGTTTTTACTTTTATTGACATGGGTACAAAAAATTATATTATATTTCTTAAATTGAGGTCTCCTTCTTGAATATTTATTTGCATGTTGAGGTTTCTATCAGAGAACTTGATAGTAAAATTCTTTTAGCTGTTTTGGCAGCATCAAAGGGACACCAAGTAATTATCTCAGATTTAAATACTTTAAAGAAGGGTTTATTTAATGGATTACTTTCTCCAGGTATATTCCATACCAAGTCACTTACACCAAATGATGAAAAGATGGGTATACATCAAGCATTGGTTAATAATGGTTTTAAGATTACTAGTATTGACGAGGAGGGAGGTTTACTTGAGCAAGGTTATTCTGGTTTTGCTAAAATCAGATATTCAGAGGAATCAATTAAACAAGCTTCAGCAATTTTTGGTTGGGGAGATGAGGATACGGACAGCTTAAAAAAAATTTACTCAAAACATTCAGATAAAATTTACAAAACAGGATCGCCAAGAGTTGATCTTTGGAGATCTAATTTTTCTAAATATTGGAACTCACAACAAATGAATTTATCAAAACCTTTTTTATTAGTATCATCAAACTTATATTTAGCAAATTTTCAAAAACCTTTTTTTGAATGGGGTGGCTTCAAATCAATTAAATTCAAAAAAGGAAAAAATTTCTTTCAAACAGATCCAATGTTATTTAAGAAACAATTTTTTAATGTTGCTGAGGACTATCATAAATTAGTTTCTTTTATTGAAGCAATAAATCATCTTGCTAACTTGAATAGGGGATTTGATATTGTTCTACGACCTCATCCATTAGAAAATGTTGAAGCTTGGAAAAAATACCTTTATGGCATACCAAATGTTCATGTTATTCGAGAGGGGTCGATTAATTCATGGGTTAATAATGCTTTTGCAGTTATGCATAATAGTTGCACAACAGCATTAGAAGCAACAGTTTCGAAAAAGCCATTGGTAACATATATTCCTTTTAAGCAAGAGCATGCATGGGAGATACCTAATAAATTAGGTTATCAGGTTTATTCCCTAGAGGATTTATCTGCAACAGTAAATAGACTTTTCGATGAGTCAAAATCAATAGAAAATAAGGATCATGATGATAAATTACCCAAAATATTATCAGAAAAACTTTATATAGATAATAATGAGCTAGCAGCAGAAAAAATGATAAAGATATGGGAAAGCATAAATACTAATTTTGTTTCTTCTAATTTGATAAAGTTTCAGTGGTATTTAAAAATTATGAATTTGCAAAATTTGTTAAGAAAAGCTCCATCTTATCCTAAGTTTCCAGCGCTCAATAAAAAAAATATTTCTGAGAAAATAAATTCTTTAAAAAGTATACTTGGAATAAACCAAAATTTTGAATGTAAAATATTATCAGATAGAACAATTTTAATTAAAAAAGTATAAGAAATGCCAAAAATAATTAAATTTTCTAAATCTTATGAAAATATTTTTAATATTAAAAAAGACTTCTATATAAATAATAAAACTAACCTAAATAGCTCTTTAAAAATAAATAAAATTTATAAAAAACAACCTTTAAGAAAGTCTTGTAAAAACTGTGGGTCAAAAAATATCAAAACTTTCATCAAAAGCTTTGGAGTCCCTTATAAGTTATGCTTATTTTGTGGTCATCTTAATGGTGCATATCAAGACACCAATGTATTTGCAAAAAAATTATATAACCAAGATGGTGGAAAAAATTATTCAAAAAATTATCTTGATGACTATTATCAAAGAGTAAAGAACATCTATATTCCTAAAGTTGATTTTTTAAATAAAGTCATAAAGAAAAAGTTAAAAATTATTGACCTAGGGTGTGGTGGTGGCCATTTCATAAAAGCCTTAGAAATGAAAAAAATATCTGCTACAGGTTACGAAACATCAAAAGACTTATGTAGTCTTGGGAATAAGAAATTAAAAAAAAATAAAATTTTACTTACAAGTTTAAATGAAATTTATCAATTGCCTAAAAAAGAGGATAAAGCTAATACATTGTCATTAATCCATGTTTTAGAACATTTGGTTGAACCCAATAGATTAATGGATTCCTTTGTAAGAAGTAAGCTAAAATATCTTTATATTGCTGTTCCACTTTTTTCATTAACTACTTTTATAGAAAATTCATTTCCAAATATTTTTCCAAGACAATTATCTGGTGGTCATACTCATTTATATACTGAAAAATCTTTAAATTATCTTGCGAAAAAATATAATTTAAAGATTATAGGAGAATATTGGTTTGGAACTGATATTCCAGATTTGATGAGGTCTTTAATAAATAGTGGATCTATAACTAATAAAAAAATATATGGTCAACAACTAAACAATAAATTTTCAAAGTTTATTGATGAGTTGCAGTCTATATTGGATAAAAATAAAGTATGTTCTGAGGTACATATGGTTTTAGAAAAAAAATAATTTATTATGAAAATTTTAATTTGCGGTCTTGGTTCAATAGGTAAAAGACATGCAGCAAACCTACTCTTTTTAAAAAAAAAAAATTTGATTTTTTTTAGAGAGAGAAATCTCAGTTTAAACGAAAATAAATTAAAAAATATTACAACTTTTAATTCACTTAAAAAATCTTTAAATCAAAATCCAGATGTCGCATTTATATGTAACACAACATCTAAACACATGGATACAGCAATAGAATGTGCAAAAAAAGGCTGTCATTTATTTATTGAAAAACCTTTATCTAATAATTTGAAGAAAATAAAAATTTTAGAATCAATAATTAAAAAAAAAAAAATTAAAGTTATGATTGGATACAATATGAGATTCCATCCTTTAATGAAAAAAATCAAAAAAATTTTAGAAAAAAAACAGATCGGCAATGTTTATAATATACAATCAGAATGGTCAGAGTATTTACCCGACTGGCATCCATGGGAAAATTATAGAGATACTTATGCAGCTCAAAAAAAAATGGGTGGAGGATGCAGTTTAACTTTAAGTCATGAGCTGGACAGTCTTTATTGGCTTTTTGGTGAAATTGAAAAAGTGGAAAATTTTAAAATTTTTAAATATTTGGTGGGTGATGTTGATACATCCTCTGACTTTCTTATAAAGTTTAAAAATAGTGCTGTTGCATATTCTCACATAGATTTTTTAGGTAAACCACATGTTAGAAAACTTTATATTTCAGGCACTAAGAAAAAAATTTATTTTAACTATTATAAAAATAAAATAGAAATTATTAATAGATTTGGAAATGTTAAACTAATAAAAGTTAAATTTAAAAAAAATGACATGTATCTAGAAGAAATTAAATATTTTCTGAAATGTATAAGCAAGAATAAAACACCTAGTCCTGGAATTAAAGACAGTAAATATATTTTTAGAAATTTATTATCTATATTTTGATTGTTTTAAAGAAAGATTAAAATCTTTAATTGTATGTATGTCTATGGATTTATCCACAAGATAACAGTCAGGTTTAATTACCTTTCTATCATGAATATTTTTATTCATATTGTATTTCTGAATTCTTTTTTTTGTAATTCCCCACAAGGATCCGTACTGATTATAATTTTCATCACAAGTTAACAACTCATTTATATTATTTAGTTGTAAAATTTTTAATGCAGATCTTATTAATTTGATATCTAAGTTTGGTGAATTAGCTTGTATATGAAGTATTCCATCAATTTTTTTTGGCATTTTTTGAAGACAATTTTTGAATATTAATCTAGACGGTATCTCATTACCTCTAAGTCTTTTTTCTCGTTTAATTATTTTTAAACCTTTTTTTTTAGCCAAATTTATCATTTCCTCATCATCTGAATTGAAAAAATAATTTTTTGATATGGAGAGACCTTTCTCAATATTCCATAGCAACATCGGTTTTCCATTATAGTTTAATTTATTTTTATTTTTTAGTCTTTTACTGTCTCCTTTAGCTATAGTTAAAAGAGCTATATTTTTCATTGATTAGTAGCCTCTAAATTTTTTTCTAGCCTTTAATTCACTATCAGTTACAAATTTTTCTTCCCTTCCTCTGGCGTCAAAAAGCATTTTAGATCTCTTAACTAAAATATCCATACCGGAAGGTGAAAGAGACAAAGCGTGATCTGGACCTTTCATAGCTCTATCCAAAGTAAAGTGTCTCTCAATTGCACAAGCGTTAAATAATACTACACTCGGTGCAATATTTGCGCTTGTCTCATGGCCAGAATAACCAACTAAACAACTATATCTTGATCTTAATACATTTATTGCTCTCAAATTTAGATCTTTTGGGTCTGCAGGATACGAGGAAACACAATGCATAATAAGATATTCACAGCTATGTTTGTTAAGAATTTTAACTGCAGCATCAATTTCTTCTAGCGTTGACATCCCTGTAGACATTATAACTGGCTTTTTTTTTGAGGCTATTGCCTCAATTAGATTTAAGTCTGTTACGTGAAAAGATGAAATCTTATAGATTTCCATTTTCAATTTATCTAAATTTTCTAATGATTTTATATCGAAAGGTGTTGAAAAAAAAATTAAATTTTTCTTTTCAGAATATTCTTTAAGCTCTTTCAATTGATTTAAGCTTAATTCTAGTACTTGTTTATGCTCTCTGTATGTTTTTCCAAATGAATTTGGACCTTCATAATTTTTGTTTAATAATTCTTGAGGGAATGCTGTTTCAATATCTTTTGTTTGAAATTTCACGGCGTTTACGCCACATTTTTGTGCCTCATCTATTAATTTTTTTGCAATTGTCATATCTCCATTGTGGTTGTTGCCTATTTCAGCAATTATAAATGGGTAGTTGTTTTCAGATATAATACAATTATTTAATTTTATTTCTTTTACCATGCTGTCCATCCTCCATCTATAATTAAAGTTGAACCAGTCATATATGAAGAAGCTTTAGTTGACAAAAAAATTATTGGACCAATTACTTCACTAACATCAGACATTCTACCCATAGGGGATAAATTTGAATATTTTTTAATAAAGTCTTTTTTATGTTGATTTTTTATTCCATGTGGAACAAGACAATTGGCTCTTATATTTTGTCTGCCATAATTTGTTGCAATATATCTAGTTAAATTTGGTATCGATGATTTTGAAATTACATAGTCCATAGGTTTGTTCATTTTTTTTATTGAAGAAAGATTTTTATTATAAAGTGCAATGTTAGGAGCCACAATAGAGTAAGTTGAAGCTATATTTATTATGTTTCCTTTAATTTTATTTTTTACAAAATATTCACAAAATATTTGAGAAATATTAATAGTGCCTAGTAAATTTATATCCAAACTTTTT
>CACFEW010000026.1 GCA_902565385.1 uncultured Pelagibacteraceae bacterium
AATGAATATTTTTCAAAGAGAAGATTCTCAATTTTTTTTTATGAGAGTCTTTGTTAAATTTACTAATCCTTTGATCAACTTATTTAAACCTATCACTCCATCTTTTATTATACAACCAATCGTGCCTCTTTACGTTGCTTGGTTTTTTTTCATGATAAGGTTTTACTTTATGCCTTGGGTTCTAGGATACTCGGTGATGGGTATGTTGTCATTTCCATTAGAAAGTGAGATTTCAAGGCAAATTTATCAATTTTTTAATTAAATTAGATTTTAAAATTTGGTACTAGTTAATTTAATAATCTATGAAAAAAATACAAATTTCCCCCTCAATATTATCTGCTGACTTTAGCCAATTAGGAAATGAGATAAAGAGACTCGAGCATGCAGGTGCAGATATGATACATGTTGATGTAATGGATGGCCATTTCGTTCCTAATTTAACTATTGGACCTCCGGTCATTAAGACTCTTAGAAAGCATTCAGAATTAACCTTTGATGTACACTTGATGATTTCACCTGTCCATAAATATATAAAAGATTTTGCAGAAGCAGGAGCCGATATAATTACTATACACCCTGAAGCGACTGATAATTTAGCAGAATCAATTAAACATATTAAAAGTTTAAAAAAAAAAGTTGGTGTTTCTCTAAATCCAAATACAGAGGTCAACATAATTGAGAATGAACTAAAAAATTTAGATTTAATTTTAGTCATGAGTGTTTTTCCGGGTTTTGGAGGGCAGAAATTTATTCCTGACGTTATTAAAAAAATTGAACTATTAAAAAAACTTAAAGATGATAAAAATTATGGTTACGACATTGAAGTAGATGGTGGAATAAATTTTTCAAATTCAAAAGATGTAATAAACGCAGGCGCAAATATTCTTGTATCAGGAACTACAATATTTAAAGAAAACAACGGAAACATTAAAAAGAATATAGAAACACTTAAAGAAGTGTAGAATGCTGTTAGATGGATTTTTTGAAACTTTAAATGAATTTACAGAAATAATAAAAAAAAAATTCAGAGGTATTTACCAAAAATCAAGTTTATACGAAAAAAAAATTTCTAAAACTTTTGATAATGAATTCATTTACAAACCAAGTCCTCACTTACTTTCATCGATAATCAAATATCAAAATATAAAATATAAAATTGAAGATTTTGAACTAAAGACAGTTTGGAATAACAAAATTAAAACTAAAGATTTTGAAAAATTAAATAATTTTTTTTGGTTTTTTAGTCTTGATTTAAAATCTTCAAAAAAATCAGCTCAAGAAGTTATCTCAAATTGGATTAATAAAAACAATAAATTTAAAAAAGAGAGTTGGGAATTTAATATTACTGCAAAAAGAATAATTTCATGGTTATCTAATCACCAACTTTCTTATAACGAAAGTGATAAAGAATATAGATCGATGTTTGATCACATGATTCAAAAACAAACAAATCATTTATTAAACGAAATAAAAAACTCTAAAGATTTAGAAAACAAAATAATTGGTTGCTCTGCAATAATTTTGACAGGATTATGTTACAAAATTGAGAAAAATTATTTAAATCTTGGTTTAAATTTTCTAAAAAAAATTACTAATTCTTCAATAGATAACCAAGGTTTTACAAACTCAAGGAACATAAAACAATTAATATTTTTTTTTAAATATTTTATAATTATTAGAGAATGGTTTAAAGAATCTCAAGTTGAGGTTCCAAAACACATAGAAGAAAATATTTATTATTTTGGACAAAGTTACGCTTTCATAAGACAAAATATAAACGCAGATCTTTTGTTTAATGGTAATAATAAGTCCAATACACAAGATTTCGATCATTACTTAAGAAGATTTGGTTATAAATTTAAAAATGAAAATAAAGAATGTGGTGGTTACATAATTTTAAAGAACAAAAAAATTTGCCTAGCAATGGATGTGGGATCTTCACCAAGTCCTAAGTATACTCAAGATTACCAGTCGGGCGCTCTTTCATTTGAAATAATTTCAAACGGAAAGAAACTTATAACCAATTGTGGTTATTACAAAAAAAATAATCAAAATCTTAATAAACTATCAAAATCTTCTGCTGCACACAGCACTTTAATAATTAATGATAATTCCTCGTGCAAATTTACAAAAAAGAAAGATAAGTTAATTTTAAAAACAGGTTTAAAAATTACTCAAAAAAATTCTGTGTACGAGAAAAATTATTGGAAAATCAATGCTGCTCATGATGGATATTTAAAAGAATTTAAATCAATTCATGAAAGAAATATTGAATTTTTTCCTGAGCAAATGAAATTTGTTGGAAATGATAAGATTATCAGAAAAAAAAATAATCATAATTTAAAGTTTGATATTCGATTTCATTTAGAACCAAATATTAAGTTAATGAAAACTCAAGATAATAAATCCATTTTAATAGAATTAGAGGATGAGGGTTGGAAATTTACTTGTGATAATTATGAAATTAATATTGATAATGGATTATACTTCGGTAAAAAAAATTCATATATTGAGAACCAAAATATTTTTGTATCTGGAATATTAAATAATAATGAAGAGAACATTAAATGGGAATTTAAAAAGATATAATGAGAAAAATTAGATCAGCTTTAATATCATTATCTGATAAATCCAATCTTAAGTCTTTATTACAAGAATTGAAGAAAAATAATATCAAAATAATTAGTTCTGGTGGAACATTTAAAGTAATTAAAAAACTAAAATTCAAATGTTTAGATGTTTCAGATTTTACAGGATTTAAGGAAATACTTAATGGAAGAGTAAAAACTTTACATCCAAAAATACATGCTGGAATTTTAAACAAAAGGAGTAATAAATCTCACTCGAGTGATATTAAAAAAAATAAATTTGAGAATATTGATTTAGTAATAGTAAATTTCTATCCATTTGAAAAAAAGATTGAACAAATAAAAAACCATTCAAAAATAATAGAAAATATTGATGTTGGTGGACCAACTATGGTCAGAGCGGCTGCCAAAAATTATAATGACGTAACTGTAATAACTTCTACCGATCAATATTCAGAACTTATAAATGAGTTAAAAAAAAATAAAGGTAGCACTTCTCAAAAATTTAGAGAAAAAATGTCTAGGTTAGCTTTTAGCGAAACCGCTTATTATGATGCCGTAATTTCAAATTATTTAAATAAATTTAACAATATCAATTTCCCTAAAAGAAAAATTCTTTACACTAATTTAATAGAAAATCTTAGGTATGGAGAAAATCCTCACCAGTTGGGTGCTTTCTATTCTCAAAGTAAGAAAAATAAGTTAGAGCAAATACATGGAAAAACTTTGAGTTATAATAATTACAGTGATATTTTGGCCGCAATTACAATTTCAAAATCATTACCAAAAAACACAGGTACAGTAATTGTTAAACATGGAAATCCTTGTGGTGTCTCAGCTTTGAAAAATAATTTAGATAGTTATAAATCTGCGTTAGAGACCGATCCAATAAGTGCATTTGGTGGTATTGTTTCGTGTAACTATAAAGTTACTCAAAAACTCGCATTAATGATTAATAAAATTTTTCTTGAAGTAGTTGTGGCCAATGGTTTTGACAAAAAAGCGCTTAAAATATTAAAATCAAAAAAAAATCTTAGACTAATAGACTCCTCAAAAATTTCATTCGGTGAAGTATGGAAATTCAACTCTTTAAATGATTTTACACTTATACAATCAGAAGATAAAAAGATTTTTTCAAAGAAGGATTTTAGAATTGTTTCAAAAAAACAACCAAGTAAATCACAGCTTGATAATTTAATGTTTGCATTTAATATTTGTCGATACACAAAATCAAATGCCATCGTTCTTGCTAGTAATAAATCCACTATTGGCATTGGTTCAGGACAACCTAGTAGATTGGACAGTTGTGAGATTGCAATAAACAAAATGAATAAGTTTTCAAAAATCAAAGATGAGATAGTAGCTGCATCTGATGCTTTTTTCCCATTTGTTGATGGAATAGAAAAATTAGTTCAGTCTGGAGCTAGTGCAATAGTTCAGCCCGCTGGGTCAATAAGAGATAAGGAAATTATAAAATTTGCAAACGAGACGAATACTGTTTTGGTTTTTTCAAAAACTCGGCATTTTAGGCATTAGTTATATTATCAATTTTAGCAGCTAATATAAAATCGTTTTCAGATAAACCCTCTATGGCATGAGTTGTGATATTAATTTTAGCATAACCCCATCCAAAAAAAATATCTGGATGATGGCCCTCTTCCTCGGAGACTTTTCCAACTTTGTTGACAAATTTTTGACTTTCTAAAAAATTTTTAAATTCAAATTTTTTTTCTAAAAGATAAACTTTTTTATCGTTTTTAACGATCTCCCAACCATCAACTTTTTTTTGATATTTGTGAATCTCAGAAATATCAAAAGCTTTAACTCCTCCCTCACATGGTACACATTTTTTTTCTAATAAATCGTTCATATCTTAAAAATGGAGCGGGCAAAGGGGGTCGAACCCTCGACCTTCTCGTTGGCAACGAGACGCTCTACCACTGAGCTATGCCCGCAAAATTAAATTAATATAAAGAATGTAAATTGTAATTTCAAGAAATTTCAATTATTGATAATTCAATTCACTTAAATTTCTTTTAAAAATATCATTTAATTTTTGTTTAAACCTATCATCAAAATTTTTTTGCCAATCATTTTTAGGACCCAAGTGAAAGAAAGGTATGTTTTTTTTATTTTCTCGAGCAACAATCGACTCACTAAAACCATTGCTGTCTTCTATTTTTTTTAAATTTTCAAAAGATGTGCTTTGTACTGAATTTTTAGCCTTCTCTCTACTAAATCCATTTTTATTATTTGTTAATTTATCTATAAATTCTACTATCTCTCTGAATACAAAAAAAGTCTCCTTTAAAAGATCTTCATATCTAAGGAATTTAACAGGTATTAGCTTATTATTTTTCCAAGATTGATAATTTTTTTCCCATGAGCTAATAAATTGATAATCACTAAAATCTTTTTTTTTTTTGAAATCATAAATATAATTACTTTCATTTTGCATAACACTTAAAGCTTTATCATGATTAATTTGAAAATGCCTTGACATAGAGTCAAGAACATTTCTGGGGTCTCTAACTATATATATTCCACCAAGTGAATTTTTACGATTTGTGAAATCATTTTGGCCAAGTTTTACTAAAGCATTGTGTGTTTTTAAAAATTTGATTTTATTATCTAAATTAATTCTTTCTTGAGCTTCAACCCAGT
>CACFEW010000027.1:2500-4973 GCA_902565385.1 uncultured Pelagibacteraceae bacterium
TCTACCTCTAAACATCTATTTATTCAACGCACTACCTAAATAGTTTTCGCGGAAAACCAGCTATCTACGAATTTGGTTGGCCTTTCACCCCTTACCACAAGTCATCCAAAGACTTTTCAACGTCAACTGGTTCGGTCCTCCGGTAAGTGTTACCTTACTTTCAACCTGCTCATGGTAAGCTCATTCGTTTTCGGGTCTAATTCATTAAACTAATCGCCCTATTAAGACTTGCTTTCGCTGCGCCTACACCTAGATGGCTTAAGCTTGCTTAATAAATTAAGTCACTGACCCATTATACAAAAGGTACGCCGTCACTCTAAAAAGAGCTTCGACTGATTGTAGGCATGCGGTTTCAGGTTCTATTTCACTCCCCTAATAGGGGTTCTTTTCACCTTTCCCTCACGGTACTAGTTCACTATCGGTCACTGAAGAGTATTTAGGCTTAGAGGGTGGTCCCCCTATATTCGAGCAGGATTTCACGTGTCCCGCTTTACTCAAGAATTTTGTTAAACATTACTTATACGGGACTATCACCCTCTATGGTTAGCATTTCCAAACTATTCAAATTTTTTTAACAAAACTACAGGCCTATTCCGCTTTCGCTCGCCACTACTAACAGAATCTCAATTGATTTCTTTTCCTCTGGTTACTTAGATGTTTCAGTTCTCCAGGTTGTCTCTTTAAACTTATGTATTCAGTTTAAAGTACCACATAAAGTGGTGGGTTTCCCCATTCGGAAATTTTCGGATCAAAACTTACATACAGCTCCCCGAAACTTATCGCAGTATATCACGTCCTTCATCGGCTTTCAGTGCCAAGGCATCCGCCACACGCCCTTAAACGCTTGATTTATGCACAGAAAAAAATTCTGTGTTGAATCAAATTTTTATTTGAACATTAGTTAATAACTTTTCTAATGTTCGGATATAGATATTGATATTAATTATTCTTATTTACATTTTTTTATATCTAAGTGTTTTTGGTGGAGGATAGCGGGATCGAACCGCTGACCTCCTGAATGCAAATCAGGCGCTCTCCCAGCTGAGCTAATCCCCCTTAATCTTAAAGTGGTGGGCCGAGAAAGACTCGAACTTTCGACCCCACCCTTATCAAGGGTGTGCTCTAACCAACTGAGCTACCGGCCCCCATGCAAGAGAAACACTAATTCAAGAAGAGAAATGAGGACGGTCAACATTAACCGTGTATATTATTTAGAATAAAATTTTACTTTTATTCATCCTTAGAAAGGAGGTAATCCAGCCGCAGGTTCCCCTACGGCTACCTTGTTACGACTTCACCCCAGTCGCTGACTATACCGTGGTCAAGGGTTTTAAACCTTGCCTTAAGGTAGAACCAACTCCCATGGTGTGACGGGCGGTGTGTACAAGACCCGGGAACGCATTCACCGTGGCACGCTGATCCACGATTACTAGTAATTCCAGCTTCATGTACTCGAGTTGCAGAGTACAATCCGAACTGAGGTATCTTTTAAGGATTTGCTTAACGTCGCCGTCTTGCTTCCTGTTGTAGATACCATTGTAGCACGTGTGTAGCCCAACACGTAAGGGCCATGAGGACTTGACGTCATCCCCACCTTCCTCCAGCTTATCACTGGCAGTTCTTTCAGAGTGCCCAACTTAATGATGGCAACTAAAAGTGAGGGTTGCGCTCGTTGCGGGACTTAACCCAACATCTCACGACACGAGCTGACGACAGCCATGCAGCACCTGTGTTTCGTCCGGCCGAACCGAAAACTTTAATCTCTTAAAGTCGCGACGAACATGTCAAGTGTTGGTAAGGTTCTGCGCGTATCTTCGAATTAAACCACATGCTCCACTACTTGTGCGGGTCCCCGTCAATTCATTTGAGTTTTAACCTTGCGGTCGTACTCCCCAGGCGGTGTGTTTATCGCTTTCGCTGCGACACTGAAAAATAAATTTCCAACGTCTAACACACATCGTTTACGGCATGGACTACGAGGGTATCTAATCCTCTTCGCTACCCATGCTTTCGTTCCTCAGTGTCAGTAATGATCCAGAAAGCTGCCTTCGCAATCGGTATTCTTTCTAATATCTACGAATTTCACCTCTACACTAGAAATTCTGCTTTCCTCTATCAAACTCTAGCTGAAAAGTTTTGATGGCAGTTCCAGAGTTAAGCTCTGGGATTTCACCACCAACTTTTTCAACCACCTACGAACTCTTTAAGCCCAGTAATTCCGAACTACGCTAGGTCCCTTCGTATTACCGCGGCTGCTGGCACGAAGTTAGCCGGACCTTCTTATTCGGGTACAGTCATTTTCTTCCCCGACGAAAGAGCTTTACAACCCAAAGGCCTTCTTCACTCACGCGGCATCGCTGCATCAGAGTTTCCTCCATTGTGCAAGATTCCCCACTGCTGCCTCCCGTAGGAGTTTGGGCCGTGTCTCAGTCCCAATGTGGCTGATCATCCTCTCAAATCAGCTATTGATCAA
>CACFEW010000028.1 GCA_902565385.1 uncultured Pelagibacteraceae bacterium
TTAGATTTTTCCCCCCTAATAATCCAATTATTTAAAAATATTAATCCTCCAATTAAAACTTCATCTTTTGCAGCTATATAAATTTCCCATTTTTGATTAGATAAATCATCACATCTTTCAATTTTGAAATCTTCTGCATCATCATTAGTATGACAATAGAAATATCCATCCCAAGAATTGACTGAATAAATTACCCCCTTTTTTCTCTTTTTAATTAATTTTGGTTTTGGATTTTTTTCTTTAACTTCAAAATAATATTGTTCAGAAGTATTATGATCTGAAGTTGTAATGAAAAAATATTTTTCATCTGAACTCAAACTTATGCCCACAGTAAACGCCTCACTTTTCTCTTCAAAAATAAGCTCGTCATTTTCAATTGATGTTCCAATTTTATGTCTAAAGATTTTTCTTGGTCTATGAAATTCATCAAGCTTTGAATAAAAAAAATATTGGTCATCCAAGCTAAAAGTAATACTTCCACTTGTTTCCTCTATTTTTTCAGTGACCAATTTTTCTGTGGAAATATCTCTTATGTAAATTGTAAAATATTCGGAGCCTTTTAAATCTAAGGAATAGCCCAAAAGTTTGTCATTGTAACTTACCTCTAAGTCTCCAACACCAAAATATTCGGTTTTTAATTTTCTTTTTTCTTTATCACCATTCCAAATTTCTTCTATTCTGTTGTCATTAATTTTTTTTCTTAATTTTATTGAGTAATTCCCTGTTGTTGTTGTTTTGGTCCAATATTCATATTCTTTGTCTTTAAATTTTAATGACTCATCATCTAACTTTATTCTACCTTTAATTTCATCAAATAAGATTTTCTGATATTTTTTTGTGTCTTTTAAATTATGTTCTGTAAAATCATTTTCTTCTTCAAGATATTTCCTAACATCTGGTAGTAGCTTGGAACTATCTTGCAAAACTTCAAGAATATTATCCTGATGGATCCAACTATAATTATCTTCCCACGTGGTATTGTGACAAGATTTAAGCTCTGGTTTTTTTTTAAGTTGTGGTATTTTCATTAGATCAAAAATATATGAATATAATAATTTATACAGTGGTTATATTAACCATTTTTTATTTTCTACTGCGTTTAATAACTAACATTTCATCTAGGAAAATTTCAAAAGGCCTAAGATTTCTAATTATATTAGGATTAATTGCTTTAGCAGTTTTGTTTGCTATTGGTGGAAAATTTTTATTAACTTTACCTCTTACTTTGGCAAGTTTAGCTTTATTAAAATTAAAAGGTTTGTCTATTTTTCAATTAATTTCCCTTTTTAGACTTATCCAAACATTGAGAAGATCTGGTCGCTTTTCTTTTAATCAAGCAGGTACCAATAATATTTCGTCTATTTCAGTTTCAGAGGCATATAAGATTTTGAATTTAGATATGAGTAAAAAAATTAGCAAAGAGGATGTGAATAAAGCATATATAAAGATACAAAAAAAAATTCATCCAGATGTTTCCCCAGAAACTGCCAGACTATCATCAATAGTCAATGAAGCCAAAGATATCGTCTTAAATGATATATCTTAGTTAACTATTTCTATAAATTTTTCAAAAACTTTTTGTGGATCTATTTTTTCTTTACCTAACGTTTTATGTGTTACTGTTTTTTCTCCTTCTGGAATTATTGGAAACATTTTTGTACTATAATCTCCATAAATCAGGGGAGTATCAGCCATTAATGTGATTGTTTTAACACCTAAAGCTGAGGATAAATGACTAAAGCTAGAGTCGTTACAAATAGATATATTACAACTCTTTATTAATGGTAAAATTTCATTGATAGATAAATTATCTAAACGAGTGCAAGAATTTTTAAATTGAGACTTCAAAATTTCATTTAATATTTCTTGTTCTTCATTTGATTTACCTGTTGCAAGAAAAAACTTGCAATTTTTTATATTTGATATTTTATCAATTAGACTTAAAAAAGTTTTTGCAGGAATTCTCTTTGTAGGTCCAGAACCACCAATACCTAGAAGAATATTAAAATTATTTTTATCTATTTGAAATTTTTGTGCTGCTTTAGAAATTAATTCATTGTCAATTTGCACTTCAGGATCTTCATTAATGTCTAAATCTAAATTTTCTTTTAAAAATTTTTTAGGAGTCTCAATTATGTGTTGTTTGTTTTTTGTGAACAATGGATATTGGTAAACTTGTGGAATTCCAGATATTTTAGCGATTAAGCTAAATCTTAGAGATGAATTGAAAATAAAAATTTTTTCAAATTTATGTTTTTTTAAATCGGCTGCTAAATTAAAAATACCAAAAAAACCGCCATGTCTATTATTCGTTTTATTATCTCTTTCTAAGATAAGAATTTGATCAATATATTTTGTCTGGTGTAAATATTGATTAGCTTTAGAGTTTTCTTTTACCAATATACTTATTGGTGAATTAAATTTTTTGGATAAAGCCTTTATAAATGGTAAGAAAATTACGGTATCTCCAATACCCATTCTGCTCTGAACTGCTAATATTTTCATATAGTATTTATAAACTTTACTGAGTATATTTTTATATAAATTTTTATTATGACTAAAATAAGTGGAATTTTTGCTGCTTCAATGTCAGTGCTTAACAATGATTTAAGCTTGAATGTTGAAAAAACAATAATGCATGCTGAGAAACTTATCGATCAAGGTTGTCATGGCACGGTAATATTTGGCAGTACAGGTCAGTCTCAATTGATACCCATTTCAGAAAAAATTGACTTACTTAACAATCTCTCAAAAAGCAAATATCAGGATAAACATATAATTGGCACAGGTCTAAACTCTTTAGGTGAAACAATAAATTTTATGAAGATAGCAATCTCATTGAATCTAAATAAATTTTTAATTATGCCTCCCGCTTATTATAGCTATGGCGATACGGAGGCTTTGGATTTTTATTCTAGAATAATTTATTCGGTACCAGATTGTAAAATTATTCTTTATAATTTTGAAAAACTTAGTGGTTACAAATTTAGTCTGAAGTGTGTAGAGACACTTGTCAATAAATTTCCAAAACAAATAGTCGGAGTAAAAGATAGCTCTTACAATTTATACGAAAATTTAAAACTTAAAAATTTTTCAATTTTACCTGGTTCAGAAATTAAATTGTTGAAAGGTTTGGAATTAGGATGTTCTGGTATAATAACTGCAACATGCAACGTTACAGCAGAATTATCTAGGAAAGTTTATGATGATTATTTTTCTGGAAAAAAGCAGTTACACAATGATAAGTTATGTGATGTGAGAAGCGCTTTTGATAAATATAATCTAATTTCAGGTTTACATACTTATTGCTCCCAAAATGACAAAATATATAAAAATATTTTACCACCACTAAGTCTTCTTAATCGAAATGATGAGGAAGAATTAATAAATAGATTGAAAGATTTGGAATTTTATAACAAAACAAACCTGGCGGCATAAAATGCAATTAGCAAGATTTCTTAATAAAATTTTTAAAAAAGGTGGTTTTGTATTAACTGATGCTAATTCTAAAGATTTTATTATTGGAGAACCAGACAATAACCCTATTAAATTAAAAATTTTAAATAAAAATCTTCATTATAAGTTGTTATTCCATCCTGATTTATATTTTGGTGAGGCATATACTAATGGTGAAATTGTAATTGAAAATGGCACACTTACAGATTTTTTAGATCTTGCCTTAATGAATTTTGGAAGGGGAGAATTAAATTTTTTTAGTTATTTAATTAATAGATTAAGGGGATCATATAGATATTTAACTAACTTTAATTTTATTAAAAAATCCAAAATGAATGTATCTCACCATTATGATATTAAAGACGACTTGTATGACTTATTTTTAGATCCAAAAAGACAATATTCTTGTGCATATTTTAAAAATGAAAATGATAATTTAGAAACAGCTCAAAATAATAAAATTCAACATATAATTAAAAAATTAAATATAAAACCCAATCAAAAAGTTTTAGATATTGGATGTGGCTGGGGTTCACTTGCCATCGATATAGCCAAAAGTGCTCAATGTGAAGTAACAGGTATTACTTTATCAGAGAACCAACTTAATTATTGTACCCAAAAAGCTAAAGAATTGAATTTAGAAAATCAAGTAAAGTTTAAACTAATGGATTATAGAGAATTAAATGAAAAATTTGATAGAATAGTAAGTGTTGGGATGTTTGAACATGTTGGAAGGAAATTTTATAAAAAATTTTTCAAACAAATAGAAAAAATGTTGAAAGAGGATGGAGTTTCACTGATACACACTATCGGATCTGTAAATCCTCCAAGAGATCCTCATCCATGGATTACGAAATATATTTTTCCTGGTGGTTATACTCCGAGTTTGAGCGAAGTAACCAACCCTATTGAAAAAGCCGGTTTAATAGTGACAGATATTGAGGTTTTAAGGCTTCATTATGCACACACGTTGAGACATTGGAAAGAAAATTGCTTAAAAAATAAAGATAAAATTATCCAAATGTTTGATGAAAAATTTTTTAGAATGTGGGAGTTTTATCTTGCTGGTTGTGAAATGGCATTCAAGTGGGGAGATCAAGTTGTATATCAATTTCAACTTACAAAAAATTATAGATCAACACCTGTGACTAGAGACTATATTTATCAATAAATTATTGATAGGGTCATTTCTTCTTAGAAATGAAAAAAAAACAAAAAAAATCAAAAAAAAAGCCAAAAACTAAAAAGAAAAACAAAGTTAACAGAGATAAAAAAAAAATAAATAA
>CACFEW010000029.1 GCA_902565385.1 uncultured Pelagibacteraceae bacterium
TACATTTATTTCTTGAGTACCCTTCTTTTCAAATGGTATCCAACCTCTATTTATCAAAAAATTTTCATCCCCAATCGTGATTGGATTTATTACTTCAAATCCAGGAGTACCAGACTCATTTAAATTATATAAATAAATTTGCTTATCAAAATCTATAGAACCTGAAGTTTTAATTTTAAGAAAATTTTCTTTGTTTGATTGAGCTAATTCCACTGGAGGATTTTTTAATGAATTTTCAATTTCTAAAATTAAATTATTTTTCCAATTTAGACGAATAATCTGCCACGTACCTAGTCCAATAAAAACAAAAATAAAGAAAATTATAAAGACGGAAAATAAAAGCTTATGTTTCAAGGATCAAATTAACTTCCCCAAATATATATTGCAGCAAATAAAAATAACCAAACAACATCAACAAAATGCCAGTACCATGCAGCTGCTTCAAAACCAAAATGATGGTCTTTGGTAAAATGACCTAATTTTCCTCTCCATAAACATACTGCTAAAAAAATTGTTCCAACTATAACATGGAAACCATGAAAGCCTGTAGCCATGTAAAAAACAGAACCATAAATATGATCTGAAAAAGCAAATGTAGCATGATGATATTCATATGCTTGAAGTGCTGTAAAAAATGCTCCAAGAATTACTGTTAGCACTAATCCTTGTATAAAACCTTTTCTATCACCTTCTAATAATGAATGGTGAGACCAAGTGACTGTTGTTCCTGATAACAGTAAAACTAATGTGTTAATTAAAGGTATATCCCAAGGATCAAAAGTCACAATATCTTTAGGTGGCCATACGTTTCCTACAAAATCATTTGGGAAAAGACTTACGTCAAAATAAGCCCAAAACCAAGCAACAAAAAACATTACCTCAGATGCAATAAATAAAGTCATTCCATAACGGTGGTGAATTTGGACCACTGGGGTATGATGGCCTTGATGTTCTGCTTCAATGACCACATCTCTAAACCACATATATGCGCCATAAATTAAAAGAGCTAATCCAAGATACATTCCCCATGAAACATCTGAGTGCATATAATACACAGCACCTATAGCTAATACTAAGCAAGAGAACGAAACGTAAATTGGCCAAGGACTTGGATCTACTAAGTGATAATCATGTTTTTTTTCAGCTGACATTTTTTGAATTATGATTGTTTATAATAATCTGTCGAGAAAAAAGTATACGACATAGTTACATCTTCTAGGTTTTTGACACTTGGATCATTAACCATTTCGGGGTCTAGATAAAAAGTCATTACATAGGTGGCTTTTTCTCCTGCCTTTAATTCTTGTTTTTCAAAACAAAAACAGCCAAGTTTACTATAATATTTCCCAAAGCTTGCTGGTGATACGTTAAAACTTGCTACACCAGCAGTTGGTTCGCTACTATAATTTTCAACTTCAAACTCTATTTTATTAACTTGGCCAACTTTTACATCCATAACATTCGATTTTGCTTTAAAATCCCAAGGTAAATTATTCACATTAGTATCAAATCTAACGCTCACAACTTTGTTAAGAACTATTTTAGGAGCACTGTTTGAGATTTGAGTAGTACCTCCAAAACCCGTTACTCTACAAAATAAATCATATAAAGGTACCGCAGCGTAGGATAGACCTAACATGAATACAAATATCCCTATAAGAACTAATGGTGTAAGATTTTTTTTTTGTATCATATTGCTCTATCAAAAACCCCAGTATTATATAATGTAAATAGAAACAGAAAAATCATGAAGGCAATAATCGCTAATGCTGTCTTGATATTTTTTTTCTTAGTTTTTTTATCTGGTATAATCATAAAATCTTATCTATCAGAAAAAGCACAAAAACCAAAAATAAATATAAAATAGAATAGCCAAATATTGATTTAGCTTTTTTTGCACTAAATTTATTTTTTTTAAACTTATAAAGATCGAAACATAGGTAATTATAATAAATAGTTAATAATAATGATGGAATAAGAAAAACAAGTCCAACAAAGTTGATTACATATGGAAAAATTATCACTGGAAGCATCATTAAAGAGTAGATAAAAATATTTACTTTAGTGCTTTCTATCCCATTTGTTAGGGGAAGCATCGGTATATTAGCTTTTTTATAATCTTCTGATTTATATAAGCTTAATGCCCAAAAATGTGATGGTGTCCAAAAGAAAATAATTAAAAAAAATACAAGAGGTTCAAGAGATAAAGATCCTGTAGCAATAGTCCAGCCTATAACAGGAGGAAGAGCTCCAGCCGCACCACCAATAACAATATTCTGTGAAGTTCTTTTTTTCAGCCAAATTGTATAAATTAAAACATAAAATATAATAGTAAAAAGTAATATTCCTGCAGATACTCGATTTGTAAAATAATCTAGTGCAACTACTGAGATAACCGATAAAGTTATTCCAAATATAAGAGCCTGATTTTTATTAACTTTACCTGTTGGTATTGGTCTCAGGCAAGTTCTACTCATTAAAGCATCAAGATCAGACTCATACCACATGTTTAATGCACCTGCTGCTCCTGCGCCCATTGATACTAGTAATATTCCAATTATTGCATCTTGAGTTGAAACCATGGTTGGGGCTGTTAATAATCCAACCGCACAAGTAAATATCACAAGCGACATTACTCTTGGTTTCATCAATTTAAATAATTCAGAAAAATTTAGTAAGTCTTCTTGAGACAGATTATCTTTTTTTAATTTTGAACTACTCATCAATTTTAAAGCTTTTATTCCTAGCTATGAGATTTCCCAGTCTCTTGATCATCTACAAACTTTGGTAATTCTTCAAAAGTGTGGAAATTTGGTGGAGATGGAACAGTCCACTCTAAAGTTGTTGCTCCTTCTCCCCAAGGATTCTGTGCTGCAGCTTTCTTTTTTGCAAAAGCATAAATCAAATTCACAAAAAATACAGCTAAGCCAGCAACTGCTATATAGGATCCTATTGAAGAAATATAATTCCAACCTGCAAATGCATCTGGATAATCAGCATATCTTCTAGGCATACCTGCTAATCCTAAAAAATGCTGTGGAAAGAAAATCAAATTTACACCAATAAAAGTTAACCAAAAATGTAATTGACCTAGCCACTCTGAATATTCGTAACCGGACATTTTTGAAAACCAATAATAGAAACCAGCAAATATTGCAAATACAGCTCCTAATGAGAGAACATAATGAAAGTGAGCTACTACATAATAAGTATCGTGCATTGCAGTATCTACTCCTGCATTTGCTAAAACTACTCCAGTCACCCCACCAACTGTAAACATAAAGATAAAACCTAATGCCCACATCATTGGAGTTTTGAATGAGATCGATCCTCCCCACATAGTAGCTATCCAAGAAAAGATTTTTATTCCAGTAGGAACAGCAATAATCATAGTAGCTGCTAGAAAATAAGCTTTTGTATCTGTACTTAATCCAACTGTATACATGTGGTGTGCCCAAACTACGAAACCAACTATTCCGATTGCGACCATGGCATAAGCCATACCTAAATAACCAAAAACTGGTTTTCTAGAAAATGTTGAAACGATATGACTGATCATTCCAAATCCTGGTAAAATTAAAATATAAACCTCTGGATGACCAAAGAACCAAAATAAATGTTGAAATAGCACTGGATCTCCACCAGTTTGAGCTTCAAAAAAGGCAGTCCCGAAGTTCCTGTCAGTTAATAACATTGTTATTGCTCCTGCTAAAACTGGTAAAGACAATAATAATAAAAAAGCTGTTACTAAAATTGACCAAGCAAATAATGGCATCTTATGTAAAGTCATTCCAGGAGTTCTCATATTAAGAATTGTTGTGATAAAATTAACTGCTCCTAAAATTGATGAAGCACCAGCCAAGTGTAAACTTAAAATTGCCAAATCCATTGCAGGCCCAGGCTGACCAGCTTTTGATGATAAAGGAGGGTAAATCGTCCATCCACCTCCAACTCCAGTTTGTCCTGGAGGGCCATCTGCAAAAATTGATAATATCAATAATGTTAATGAAACGGGTAATAACCAAAAAGAAATATTGTTCATTCGCGGGAATGCCATATCAGGTGCACCAATCATAATTGGAACAAACCAATTTCCAAAACCACCTATCATAGCTGGCATTACCATAAAAAAGATCATTATTAATCCATGACCTGTCACTAACACATTATACAAATGATAATTTCCACCCAAAATTCCATCACCTGGATGCATTAACTCCATTCTCATTAAAACTGAAAATGCAGTTCCAATAACTCCTGCAACAATTGCAAAAATTAAATACATTGTTCCTATATCTTTATGATTTGTAGAATAAGCCCAACGTTTCCAACCTGTTGGTGTATGATGATCGTCGTGCGAAGCTGTTTGTGTATACATATTTATTTACTCACTAATTTAAGATTATTATTTTCTATTTCCTCTTTTGCAAATTTTTCCTTTGCCTCAGATAACCAATCCTCGTATTCCTTTTCAGTCACAACTTTAACGGTGATGGGCATAAACGCATGCTTAATACCACAAAGTTCAGAGCACTGACCATAATAAGTTCCTACTTTTTCAGCTTTGAACCATGTCTCGTTAATTCTACCAGGAACAGCATCTCTTTTTACACCAAACGACGGTAAAGCCCAAGCATGTAATACATCGTTCGCAGTAATCAAAACTTTTACAACTTTATCAACTGGCACAACAACTTCGTTATCTACTGCTAGAAGTCTAGGTTGA
>CACFEW010000030.1 GCA_902565385.1 uncultured Pelagibacteraceae bacterium
ACGGTATATTGTAATCAGATTGAAATTGGAAAAATTTTGATAAACGAAGAGTATCCGTTTGCTTTGATAAAATTTTCTAATGAAAATTTTAATAAAGACCTTACTTTAAAAAGTAAAAATGGATCATTTAAAATATTAATACCTGAATGGCTAAAGATTTAATTTTCTGGTGCGGCCAGAGAGACTCGAACTCTCATGGACTATGTCCACACGGCCCTCAACCGTGCCTGTCTACCAATTTCAGCATGGCCGCAAACAAATATGACCCACATTAAATCAATGACAAGTAGGTTTCAAATTGATAAATTTTGTTTATGGATTTTAATCAAGAAGTAAAATTAGCAACTGATCCAATTTATAAGAAAATTTCAAAGGTTATGCCTGAGATTGAATGGGCAGTACATGCTCCTTATATCCATAAAATTAATAAATTAAAAAAAGAGAAAAATGCAGTAATACTTGCTCATAATTATCAAACTCCAGAAATTTATCACGGCATTGCAGATTTTTCTGCAGACTCTTTAGCCCTTGCTGTTGAAGCATCAAAAACCTCGGCAGATATAATTGTTATGGCTGGAGTTCACTTTATGGCTGAGACTGCAAAATTAATGAGTCCAAATAAAAAGGTTTTATTACCAGACATGAAAGCAGGTTGTTCACTATCCTCTTCAATTACGGGTAAAGATGTCAGATTATTAAAAGAAAAATATCCAGGAGTTCCTGTTGTCTCGTATGTAAATACATCTGCTGATGTAAAAGCTGAAACAGATGTGTGTTGTACATCTGCTAATGCAGTTAAAATTGTAAAATCCTTAGGTGTGAAAAAAGTTATTTTTTTACCTGACGACTATTTAGCTAAATATGTTGCCACACAAACCGACGTTGAAATTATCTCATGGAAAGGAATTTGTATTGTTCATGATCAATTTAACGAAAACGAAATTAAGAGTATAAGGAAAAATAATCCTGGAATTAAAATAATTGCACATCCTGAGTGTCCACCGGAAGTTATTAAAGCAAGTGATTTTGCTGGATCAACATCAGGAATGATTAATTATGTTAAAAATAATCAACCTAAAAAGGTAATGATGGTAACTGAATGTTCTATGAGTGATAACATTCAGGTTGAAAATCCAAATGTTGAATTTATAAGACCATGTAATATGTGTCCACATATGAAAAAAATTACATTACCAAAAATATTAGACTGTTTAGAAAATGAAACTGGTGAAATTATCATGGACCAAGAAACAATTGATAGAGCTAGATTGTCAGTAGAAAAAATGGTTGCTATCGGTAGATAACACTTCGTGTCAAAAATTAGATTAAGTAAAACGTTTATAAAAGACAGAGTAAAACTTGCCCTTACTGAAGATTTATATCCTTTTGGAGATATAACATCTAACCTAATAAATAATAATAAAATTATTGAGGCGAAAATAATTTCTAATCAAAAAGCAGTTGTTGCAGGTTTGTTATTTGTAAAACAGTCCTTTAAGCAAGTTGACAAAAAAATTAAATTTAGATTAAAAAAAAAAGATGGGTCCTCAGTCAAAAAAAATTCTGTAATAGCAGTAATTAAAGGTAAAGCTAATTCTATAATGATTGCAGAAAGGGTTGCATTAAATTTTTTATCTCATATTTCTGGAATAGCTACAAAGACAAATCAATTCGTAAAACTAGCTGGAAAAAAGTGCAAAATTTGCTGTACCAGAAAAACTTTACCAAATTATAGGGTTATTCAAAAATATGCGGTTAAATTAGGAGGCGGTACAAATCATAGATTTAATTTAAGTGATGAATTTTTGATTAAAGATAATCATATCGCTAGTTCTGATTTAAAAGAATTAGTTTCATTGGCAATAAAAAATAAAAAAGGAAAAAAAATTACTGTTGAAGTTGATGATTTAAAGCAACTAAAAAAGATTATTGGTCTTAAATTTAATACTATTTTGTTTGATAATATGAATATTAAAAATCTTAGAGCAGGTGTAAAACTTGTTAAAAAATATTATGAGACAGAAGCTTCAGGGAATATAAATCTTAAAACTGTAAAGTCTGTCGCTATGACTGGGGTAGACAGAATTTCAATCGGTAGCATTACTCATAGTGCCCCAGCTATAGATTTCAAACTAGAAATCTAGATAATTTAGTTTTTTTAATCTTTATTTTTCGTAAGCTCAGCTTGTGCCGCTGCTAATCTAGCTATAGGAACTCTATAAGGTGAACAGGAAACATAATTAAGACCTACTTTTGAACAAAATTTAATACTTTTTGGATCGCCACCATGTTCACCACATATGCCTAATTTAATTTTTTTATTTTGTTTTTTTCCTTTCGAAACCGCTATTTCGACTAAATCTTTCACTCCCTCATCAATAGATACAAACGGATCAATAGTAAAAATCTTATTATCTATATAGTCATTTAAAAATTTACCACTATCGTCTCTACTAATTCCAAAAGTTGTTTGAGTTAAATCATTAGTGCCAAAACTAAAGAATTCAGCATGTTTCGCAATATCATCAGCCTTAATTGCTGCTCTAGGTAACTCAATCATTGTGCCAACAAGAAATTCAATTTTTGTTTGATTTTCTTTTTGAACTTTTCTTGCAGTGTTGATTACTAAATCTTTCATTATTTTAATCTCGGCTTCGGTTGAAACCAAAGGAATCATTATCTCAGGAAAAGCAAATTTTTGTTTGTTTTTTTTTAAGTCTGCAAGAGCCTCGAATATCGCTCTACATTGCATCTCATAAATTTCAGGAAATGAAATGCCAAGTCTACAACCTCGATGTCCTAACATTGGATTTTGTTCATGAAGTTCTTCTATCCTATTTTCAATATCTTTTTTATCTGATCCAACAACATTAGCTACTTCAGAAATTTCTTTATCAGATTTCGGTAAAAATTCATGTAATGGTGGATCTAGCAATCTTACAGTAACTGGAAGACCATGCATAATCTTGAATATCTCCATAAAATCTTTTTTTTGATGTGGTAGAATCTTTTTTAAAGCATTAGATCTATCATCTAACGTTTTTGATAAAATCATTTCTCGCACTGATAAAATTCTTTCCTCATCAAAAAACATATGTTCGGTCCTACAAAGTCCAATTCCCTCTGCACCAAAATCTCTGGCTGTTTTAGTGTCTAGAGGAGTCTCAGAGTTAGTTCGTACTCTAAGTTTTCTAATTTTATCAGCCCAGCTCATCAATTTTGAAAAATCTCCTGATATCTCAGGTTTTATAGTTGGAACTGTACCTAAAATTATTCTTCCTGTAGAACCATCAATAGTAATTGTTTCACCTTCTTTGATCTCATCCGAAGATGTTTTAAAGACTTTTTTATCGTAATTAATTTCAATTTCACTTGAACCAGAAACACAAGGTCTTCCCATCCCTCTAGCTACAACTGCAGCATGACTAGTCATACCTCCTCTTGAAGTTAAAATTCCCTTCGCAGCATGCATTCCTTGAATATCTTCTGGAGAAGTTTCAACTCTAACTAAAATTGTATCTTGCATCATATCATTTAATCTTTCAGCCTCCTCTGAGCTGAAAACTACTTTTCCGCTTACTGCACCAGGAGACGCCGGAAGACCGTTTGCTATAACTTTGATTGAACTTCTCTCATCTAAAGTAGGATGCAAAAGCGTTTCTAAAGAGTTGGGATCAACTCTTAAGACAGCATCCTTTTTATTGATTAACTTTTCTCTAACCATATCAACAGCAATTTTTACTGCCGATTTTGATGTTCTTTTTCCAGATCTAGTTTGTAATATCCAAAGTTTTTTACTTTCAACAGTGAACTCTACATCTTGCATATCCTTGTAATGTTTCTCAAGTTTTTTTAAAATTTTATATAATTCGTGATATACTTCTGGCATCGACTCTTCCATTGATGCATCATCAACTTTTGCCTCTTTTCTCGCCTTCTTTGTAATGTACTGCGGAGTTCTTGTTCCAGCTACAACATCTTCTCCCTGAGCATTAATCAAATATTCTCCATAAATATCATTTGACCCATCTGAGGGGTTTCTTGTGAAGACAACTCCTGTTGCACAATCATTACCCATATTTCCAAAAACCATAGATTGAACATTAACAGCTGTTCCCCATTCAGAAGGAATTTGATTCAACTTTCTGTAAACTTTCGCTCTTTTGCTCTCCCAAGATAAAAATACAGCACTTATTGCCCCGAATAATTGATGATAAACATCTTGAGGAAAATCTTTACTAGTTTTTTCTTTAACTAAATTCTTAAAATCATTTATTAAACCATCCCAATCATCTTCATCTAGATCCGTATCAAGCAATACACCTTTTGTTAACTTGTAATTTTCTATCAATTCCTCAAAATTATAACTTTCAACACCCATGACTACATTTCCGTACATCTGGATGAATCTTCTATAGCTATCTTTCGCAAATCTTCCGTTGGATGTTTTGTTAGCTAAAGCAACCACTGTTTTGTCATTTAGTCCTAAGTTTAGAATTGTATCCATCATACCTGGCATTGAAACTCTTGCTCCAGATCGAACTGATAAAAGAAGAGGATTTTTTAAATCTCCAAATTTTTTTGATACATCTTTTTCTATTGTTTTAATTTCTTTTTTTATTTGGCTAATTAATTTGGAATTTAATTTTTTTTTATCCTTATAAAAAATTTCACACACTTTTGTTGAGATCGTAAAACC
>CACFEW010000031.1 GCA_902565385.1 uncultured Pelagibacteraceae bacterium
TATACAAATACTTTTTGTCATTTAATGAATCTTAAAGACCACGATGATGACTTATATAAAGATTATGATTTTCAAAAATGGAAAAAAAATTGGCTAGAGAGATTAAAACTAAATAATAATACTCAAGAAAATTATACAAAATTAATGAGAAGTGTTAATCCTCTTGTCATTCCTAGAAATCACATAATTGAAAATGCATTAGAAAAAGCCAACGATAGTAATCTCGAGCCATTCAATGAACTTTTAGAAATTTTAAAAGCACCATATAACCTGCAAGAAAATATTTCGCATTATCTGAAAATGGACACCTCTTTTAAAGATTACAAAACTTTTTGTGGTACTTAACTTTATTAATTAATTAGAAAATTTTTTCCAATTTTCGACTGGGGGAACTAAATGTTCAAGTGTTGATGAGTCTTTCGCTAAAAATACTATATCTGCTGAAATTGATATCCTTTCAGAATTAGACTTTCCTTGTTCTGTGCCATGAATTGTTTTAGAAGGAAATATCAACAGATCATCTTCTTTAGTATCAAATACAACTTTACTTGAATTTAAAATATCTCGTTTTTTAAAAATATTTTCTTTTGCTAGTGATCTTGAGCCGAATAATTGAGGAATAAATTCATTATGCTTAGAAGTGTCAAAAAACATAATCTTAGCATCGTCTTTTTGTTTCTTTAAATAAAATGCAATGGAAAGATGCGACTGATCATGTGAATGATTATCAATATGTTCAGTTTTTTTTGAAATTGTTGCCCACGATCTCTGAAAATAAAGATCAAGCTTAGTATGGTTCACTGATAAACTTTCTAAATATTCTAAAATACAATTGTTAATTTGAATGAACAAATTTTTAAATTTTGGATTATTGTGCAAACACTCAAATCCTTGAGTATCTCCTGTCCAAGCTTTCGTTGCAGATTTATAATCTAAATTTTTGCTTTTTTTTTCCATTAATCGGACTTCTTCAATCATTTCATTTTTTTCATTTTCTGAAAGTGAAAGTGTCGACTTATAAACTGTCAGTGGAAAAAAATTAAAAATTTTTTGCATTTAGAAGTAAATTATAGCACATAAGGTTCTGGTCTTGCTTTTGCACCTAATACTCTTTCTACTGCCATATTTGAAATATCAATTGATTGATAAGAGCCTGTTGTAATTAGTTCTGTTAAAGCTCTTCCAATTCCTGGTGCTTGCATTAATCCTCTTCCAGTAAAACCAGTTGCTAAGTAAACGTTTTCAAATTTTGGATGTTTTCCTACAACCGCGTTATTATCTAATCTATTACAATCATAATAACCTGCCCAACCACCGGTTAACTTCAATTCTTCAAATGCTGGAATTCTTTTAGCTAAAGCAGGCCAAACCAATTCTTCAAAATCATCCCAGGCTGGTTCAAGATCTGTAGCATCAAAAACTGATTTTGGTGAACCAGCTAAATACTCTTTACCTTCAGGTCTCCAATAAACTCCTGTTGTTAAATCTCCAGTCAATGGCATTTCAGGAATATGTTTTGGACACTTTACTCTAAAGACTGTGTGCTTTTGAGGCTCTACAGGAATATCTTCCAATAATTCTTTTGTCCAACATCCAGCGGCAGAAACAATCGTTTTAGCATTTATTTCCGATAAAGACTTAACTTCACCTTTAACAAATTCTGCACCTTGCTCTATCGCTTTACTTTTTAATGCTGTGTGAAAAAGGAAAGGATCAATCCATCCTTCACTTTTATTGTCAGTAAATGTAGCCGTTTCTATTCCTTCTTTGTTTATATAAGGAAAAAACTTGTCTAACTCGGAACCTCTGATGTTCTTTGTTCCAGCGTCACATGCTTTATGATTTTCCAGAGCCTTATATTGTTCGTCTGCATGCTCTGGGCCAAACATTAATAGATATCCATTTGGTACCATGCTTGCAGTAGGATTAGGATTTTTTTCTGTTTTAAGTAATTCTGGTATTTGAAAAATAAATTCTCTAGCAAACTTACCTAACAAAATATTTTCAGTCTGAAAAAATTGCCTTCTAAAACCTCCCAACGAAAGAGGAAATGAAGCTGATTTATACGTTGGGTCTCTTTCAATTACTTTTACTTTTCTTCCCTCTTTGGATAGAAAATAAGCCGTCGCTGCACCAATTATTCCACCACCGACTATTACTACATCATCCATTTAATTTAATATTAATAGGTTATAGTTAAGAAATAATGCATAGAAACACCAAAGTAAATATGGAATCATTAAGTAGAAACTTACAAAATTGACACGTTTAAATCTAATAATCAGAATTATTATGAAAGTTATCAAAATAACAAGAACAACTAATGCAAAAAATATTTGATGTAATCCAAAAAAAACAATACTCCAAGTTGCATTTAAAACTATATGTATAAAATAAATATAAATTGTACTCACATCTCTTTTTTTACTGTGCCAAAAGAACCAAATAGCTAATGTCATCATCACATAAAGTGTTGTCCAAACAGGAGCAAATATCCAATCTGGTGGATTATAATTTGATTTCATAAGAGTGGAATACCAAGGTTCTTTAAAGCTAATTGAGACTAAACCTCCAGTAAAAGACGCAGAAAAAGTGATTATAAAAAAAAGAATTAATGATAAAAATTTATTTTTTAGCATATTAGTATTATACATCTTTATAAAATGAATAAAAAAACTATTTGGATAACCGGTGGAAGTACTGGAATTGGAAAAGCTTTAGCTATAAAATTTGCTAATGAGGGATGGAATGTTGCAATTTCTGCTAGACGTAAGCAATTATTAGAGGAAATTTCAAATAATTATGAAAATATTAGTTCTTTTCCATTAGATGTTACTAATAAATCAAATTGTAATGAAGTTTTTAATCAAATTATAAATAAATTTCAAAACATAGATATTTGTTTTTTTTCCACAGGAACTTGGGATCCAAAGAAAGAAAAAGATATTGATGTAGAGCAAATTGAAAATGTTTTTAAAGTAAATTTTTTTGGAACTTTAAATAGTATTAAAGCAGTAGAAGAATACTTTAAAAATAAAAAAAGTGGAACAATTACTATTGTTTCATCAATTGCTGGTTACCGAGGGTTACCTAATTCAACAGGATATGGACCATCAAAGTCAGCATTAAATAATCTTGCTGAAAGTTTATATTTTGATTTTGGAAGATCAAATGTACGCGTATGTTTAGTTTCACCAGGTTTTATTAAAACTCCGATGACTGATAAAAATGATTTCAAAATGCCTTTTTTGAAAACACCTGAATACGCAGCAGAAAAAATTTACGATGGTTTGGTAAATAAAAATTCTTTTGAGATTCATTTTCCGAAATCTTTAACAATGATTTTGAAAATTTTGAGTTTTTTGCCAAATAAAATTTATTTTGGATTAATTGGAAAACTCACCAAATATCAGAAAAAATAATTACCTTCAAAATTAGAGAATTTTAAACAGGAGTGCTTTTGGGATAGTCCTTAAAAACCGGGAGCTAAAGATGGCTAAGAAGGACTATCTAAGATAATATATCAAATCTCAAAAATAAATGCATTAAAGATTTTTTTTGAATTTAAAGGATTTATGAAAAAAAAAGGTCACAGGCCAGTCACTCGAGTCAAGAATCCAGAGCCTCATGCTGAAAGTCCAGATTGGGTCATATGGGCTGCCTGGGCTGATAGGATTACTTTTGAAGAAATAGAAAAAAAAACTGGGTACAAGGAGTCAGATGTTATCAAGATAATGAGAAGATCATTAAAACCATCCTCTTTTAGACTATGGAGAAAAAGGGTTAATCAAAAAAGTATAAAACATAGAAAAAAGTTTGAGTATTCTCGAAAACAAATAACTAGCAAAATAAAAAAAGGTGATTATCTATAATCTATGAAAAAAATAACAATTTATACTGGTCCAATGTGTAATTACTGTGATGCAGCAAAAAGATTGTTAATAAGAAATAATGCAACTTATAACGAAATAGATATTTCAAAAGTTGACGGTGCTATGGATGAAATGATTAAGAAAGCTAATGGAAAAAGAACTATTCCACAAATATTTTTCGGTGATCAACATATTGGTGGATATGACGAAGTAAGAGGCTTAGAAAAAGAAAATAAACTTCAAGACTTACTAAAATAACTAATCTTTTACAAAAACAACTGTTAATTCTGCAACTTTTATCCCAAATTTAGTCATTGTTGCACGGTTTATAGCAACTCGATCATCCTGTTTAAAAATCCAATCATCGAAAGTAATTTTCATTTCTTTTCCTTTGACTGGAACTAACAAAACATATTCAAATTTAAAAGCAGGACCATAAGAATACCCTTTTGCTTTACCTACAACATCTCCGGCTGTACCTTCATAATTGTTGTCATCAATTTTTGTAATTTGCCATTGTCGTGTTTGAATTTCCCCATCATCCCAATTAAATTTTTCATCAAGTATTAATTTTTTTCCGTCCCATTGACCATTTAAGTCAGCAGAAAACTGTCTAGTTACTTTTCCAGATCTATTTTGAAGTACACCCCAAGCTTTAACATTACCAGATAAGTAATTCTCAATTATAAGTCTTGGCTCTTTATTTTTAAAATCTTCTGGTTTCATAG
>CACFEW010000032.1 GCA_902565385.1 uncultured Pelagibacteraceae bacterium
AAATTATTATTTTTCTCCATTAGTAGCTTTTACAATTTATTTCTGCTTTTTACACTCTGTAAGACATAGTATCTCATTAATGTCTGAATTAGACAGGGATGACCTTGGTAATGGATTTAAAATCTTTGTAAAAAAGGCTTTCCCACTAACAATTATTACAGCTATTTTTTGTGCAATTGGCCTTTATTTACTAAATAATACTTACAATTTAGAAAGTTCAATTCTTAAAATTATATTTATAGGTTTGGCGTCTTTGACCTTTCCACATATATTGCTTGAGTATTTGATTGAAAAAAATGAAAAATAAACATTTGAAAATATTACTTTCTGCACCAAGAGGTTTCTGTGCAGGTGTCGAGAGAGCTATAGAAATTGTAGAAAAAATCAATCAAAAAATTTGGTGCTCCAGTTTATGTTCGCCATGAAATTGTGCATAATAAATATGTTGTCGACGATTTAAAAAATAAGGGTGCCATCTTTGTTGAGGAGCTCGAGGAGATAGAAGATAAAACAAGGCCAGTTATTTTTTCTGCACATGGTGTTCCAAAAAAAATACCGGAAGATGCTAAAAACTATAATATGACTTATATAGATGCTACATGTCCATTGGTATCCAAAGTACATAGAGAAGCGGAAAATTTACATAAAGCTGGGTATCATTTAATTTTGATAGGACATCAAAATCACCCTGAAGTAATCGGTACCATGGGTCAATTACCAGAAGGATCAATTGATCTTGTTCAAAATGAGGATGAGGCCAAAAATATAAACCTCACAACAACAAAAAAAATTTCATACGTAACCCAAACAACGCTATCAGTAGATGATACAAAAGATATAATTCAAATTTTAAAAGATAGATTTCCTAATATAAAAGAACCAATGAAAGAAGATATTTGTTACGCCACAACGAATAGACAATTGGCTGTAAAAAATATTGCAAAAAAATGTGATTTATTTTTTGTAATTGGTAGTAGAAATTCATCTAATTCAGTTAGATTAGTAGAGGTCGCAAAAAAATCTGGCTGCTCTAACTCGCTATTAATTCATTCACAAAGTGAAATACCATTCGATTTAATTAAAAACTCAAATATAATTGGAATTTCCTCTGGGGCTTCCGCACCAGAAATTTTGGTGAATAATTTTATAGATGAGCTTAAAAATAAATTTACAGTCAGTATAGATGAAGTAGAAATAATCAAAGAAAATGTTGTTTTCAAAGCACCGAAAAAATTAAACTAAAATGGCTGTTTATACGAAAATAAGTAAAAAAGACATTTCTTATATTAATAGAAAATTTGATATAGAAAAAATTTTAGAATTTAAAGGTATAAAACAAGGAATTGAAAATACAAACTATTTACTTAAATCAAAGAATAAAAAATTTATACTAACAATTTTCGAAAAAAGAGTATCAAAAAAAGAATTGCCTTTTTTTATGAATTTGATGGATAAATTGAATAAATCAAAAATAAATTGCCCGAAACCACAAACAAAAAAAGGTGGTGGGTATTTAATTAATTTAAAAAACAAAGCTGCATGCATAGTTTCCTTTCTCAATGGAAAAGATAAAAAATCACTTAATTTTAAAAACTGTTATGACATTGGCAAAATGATTGCTGAAATGCACCAATCTACAAAAAAAATGAATCTTACTAGAAAAAACTCTATGGGTGTTAGAAATCTAAATCCATTACTGAAAAGTATAAGATTTAGGTCAAAAAAATTTACTAATGTAGAAAAATTTTTAAAGAATAATTTTAAAGATATTAAAACGAAATGGCCTAAAAAATTTACCGAACGGGGTAATTCATGGAGATTTGTTTGTCGATAATATCTTTTTTAAAAATAATAGATTGTCAGGGGTAATTGATTTTTATTTTGCAGCTAATGACTATTTTATGTATGAAATCGCAATTTGTGTAAATGCACTATGTTTTGATAAAAAAAAAATCAAAGTTTGTATTGAACAAAAAGAAAGTCAAAAATTTAATAAAAGGTTATGAAAAAAAAAGGAAAATCTCAGTTAAAGAAAGGAAATCATTAAATATTTTATGTCGTGGTGCTGCAATTAGATATTTTATGACTAGACTTTATGACTATTCAAATACTCCTAAGACAGCATTAATTAAGATAAAAGATCCAAGAGAATATTATCAAAAGCTTGTAATACACAATAATTTAAGAACTTATAAAGATTATTTGAATTAATGATTAAAATATACACTGATGGTTCATGCATTGACAATCCGGGTCAAGGTGGCTGGGCAGCAATAATATTAGATGAGGGGAAAAAAACTGAAATAAAAGGAAGTAAAAAAGATACTACAAATAATCAAATGGAATTATTAGCGCCTATAGAAGCGCTTAAAAAAATTCCAAAAGGAAGTAAAGTTCAAATTTTCACTGACTCTAAATATGTTAAGTCTGGAATAACAGAGTGGATACACAATTGGAAAAAAAATGGATGGAAAACTGCAAATAAAAAAGAGGTGAGTAATAAAGAACTTTGGACAGAATTGGACCAGCTAAATAGTAAATTTGAAATAAGTTGGAACTGGGTAAAAGCGCATTCAACAGATAAATTAAATAACGAAGTGGATTTACTTGCTAGAAATGCTGCAAATTTATAGTAGATTGTTCAATAAGTTTTCTGCAGAAGTTAAGCCGCATTCTTTAGTCTCTTCTTCTTCATGAATTTTAATAACTGTAAAATTTTCAATAACCATCAAATAACGATTTGATCTAATTCCCATTCCTTTTGCATTTCTATCAACTTCCGCACCGATTGCTTTCGTAAATATTAAATATGGGTCAGATAACATTTTAATTTTATCTCCAGTATTATTAATTTCTCCCCAGCCATTCATTACATAAGGGTCATTGACTGATAAACAAAATATATTTTCTATTCCTTTTGCTTTGATTTTATCTGCATTAGCTACAAAACCTGGTAAGTGAAGTTTGGAGCAAGTTGATGTAAATGCTCCAGGTAAACCAAACAAAACAATTTTTCCATTACCTATGATTTCTCTTAAGTTACTTTTTTGAGGTTCTCCATCAATAAGTTGAAAAATCTCTGTGTCTGGAAGTTGATCTTTTATTTTAATTTTCATATCGAATTCATTACATATTTTTTAACTTTTTCAATATCATTTGAAAGAAGTTCAAATTTTTCTTTTCTGTCATAAACATATTTAAGACTTTCTGGTAAATTTTCAGTTTTTGATACTGCATCTTCTATTGCCTTTGGAAATTTACACGGGTGTGCAGTTGATAATACAACGCAATTTTTTTCTAATCCTAATTTTCTAACAGCACCAATACCTACTGCGGTATGCGGATCAACTACCATCTGATGTTCATCATTGATAGTTTTTATCATTTTAACAGTTTCGTTTTCATCAAGCATCTCAGATACAAAATTCTTTTTGATTTTATCTAAATCGTTTTTATCAATTTTATAGGTATTATTTTTTATTTCAGCCATTACACCTTTTGTAACTTCTGAGTTACAATCTTTTACATCATATAAAAGCCTTTCAAAATTACTTGCTATTTGTATATCCATACTTGGAGTATTTGTTTCCTCAACTTTCTTTTGACTATAGTCGCCACCTGATATGGCTCTATGAAGTATGTCATTTTTATTTGTAGCTACGATTAGCTTATCAATTGGAAGGCCTAATTTTTTTGCTAAGTATCCAGCATAAATATCACCAAAGTTTCCTGTTGGAACGGAAAAGGATAAAGGCTGACCATTTCCAACTTTAAAGAAAGCGTAAAAATAATACACTGATTGAGCAATAATTCTTGCCCAATTAATTGAATTTACCCCTGACATATTAATCGCTTTTGAAAATTTTTCGTCATTGAACATTGCTTTTACTAGATTTTGACAGTCATCAAAGTTGCCCTCTACTGCAATATTAAATACGTTATTCTCCTCATGTATTGTCATTAACCTTCTTTGTACAGGTGAAATTTTATTATTTGGGTGTAATACAAAGACATTTAAATTGCTTTTTCCTTTTAAAGCATCGATTGCAGCTGCACCAGTATCACCTGAGGTTGCTACTATTATATTAATTTTTTTTTGATCACGGTCTAAATGGTATTGATAAAAATTACCAATCAGTTGCATTGCGATATCTTTAAAAGCAAGTGTGGGTCCATGAAATAGTTCTAATACTTTTAGATTTCCGAGATTAGAAATTTTAACAACATCGTCAGATCTAAAACTTGAATATGATTTTGAAATCATAGAGATTAGATCATCTTTAGACATGAAATCTCCTATAAATGGATAAATTATTTCAGCAGCTAAATCATTGTAACTAAGATTTTTTAGATTATCTAATTCTTCCTTTTGGAATTGTTTAATTGATTTTGGAACAAAAAGTCCTCCATCGTCCGCCAATCCTTTTAGAAAAACATCTTTAAAAGAAAAGTTTTTTTGATTATTTCTTGTACTAATATAATTCATTTAATAATTCTTTTTTCTAAAATATAAATATAGCAAAAGAATTGAAAGCGCTAACGAAAACCAAGTAATAGC
>CACFEW010000033.1 GCA_902565385.1 uncultured Pelagibacteraceae bacterium
GGTTAAAAATATAAACGAAAAAGTTATAGCGTTATATCCAACAGTCGGTGAAAACCTGGATTATTTAAATTCAAATAATTTAAAAATAGATTTTTTATATAGAAAACTCGATCAATATTCATGGCAATATTGTAATAAAGGTTTTTTTAACTTTAAAAATTATATTCCTAAAATAATTACAACTTTTAATTAAAACCACCTAAACATCCCGATGATTCCTGCTGTAGCATAAAAAAATTGTAAAAATAATATTCCTCTGTGACCACCCCTATAGGCCCAAATTCCAATTAAAATTGCGGAAATAAGTAACAAACAAAAACCAAAAAATTCTATACCAATATTCATAGCTACAAATAATGAATATAATATTGCAGTTATAACTCCTGCCCATTCAAAAATTTTATTATTCATACTTTTTATTCATTTTCCAATTTAAATTTTTTTCTATTATAAATTTTTTTTTTGTTTTTTACTATTTTATTTCTGAGCATTGGTGAACTTAATAATTTAGCAATTGGATTTTTCTTTTTTAATTTTTTTCTTTTTTTGCTCATATGAATTTTTAAAATTAGTATATAAAATTTATCTTGCCAATTTTATGAAAATATCACCCATTCCAGCATCTAAATTTTCTAAAGGTGTATTATTTCTTAACTCACAATACCTACCAGTAACTTGATGGCTTTTAACAAAATCTATTTCATTTTTTTCACAACTTTTTCCATTATGCAACAAACCTATAACTATTCGATCATCAACACTATACACCTCTGATTTATTAATTTTTTTTCCATCACAAAAATAATCTTTATTTACTCTGTTTGGGAAATCCCGTTTATTGCAGGGATTTTTGATTGTTAAAACATAAAATTCCTTCAAGCCATCTTTAAATTCATATTTCATTTTTTGAGTTTCAGAGTACTTCATGAGATCACATGAACATGGAACACAGCATCTATAATAATTTCCACAAATCTTTTTTTGAGTTTTAGTTTCTTCAATAAATAAAAATTCTGATTCACTATTAGGATCAATCAGAGATCCAGAAACTGCGCAGTATAATTTATTAAATTCAATAAAATCTTTATAAGTGATTTTTTTATCTATAATATATTTAAAAAACTTGGGTCCTGCCGCGTTTCTATTTTTATCAGGAAATATTCTTGACCAATCAGTAATAAGCTCCTTGTGATAGTTTCTTTCTTCAGCAAATGATTTAAGTTGAAATGATATCAAAAATATTATCAAAAAAAGATTTAAAAATTTTTTCATTTTTGCTTTATAGTAATTGTTTGATTTAACTCACTTACATTAAATAATTCTTTTGATCCATTAGTCCATTTAATCTCTACTTTAAAATTTTTTTCATTTTTTCTAATTCCATAATGTGCCACAGGCTCCATTTGACATAAGTAACCAGATCCTGCATCAATAGTTTTGGAATGCTTTCTTTTATTAGTTATTAATGTTACCGTAGCTCCTCTCGCCGGGGCACCATATTTATTTAAAGGTTTAATTCTAAGGTATTTATTTTTCTTGTTAACTTTTGCTTTATACAAAGTTAATGGTTGTTCTTTACTTTCACCACGAGCAACTAACAATTCTAAAACTCCGTCATTATCAATATCTGCGACTGCTGCCCCAGTTCCATACCCATTTGCTTCGAGACCAACTTGAAAATTTATCTGTTCAAATTTTCCATCATCCTTAATACGAAATAATTTATTTGGTTCCGCTATATTGTTCATAAAAACTTCATCAAAACCATCGTTATCAAAATCTGCAGAAATAATTGTTCTAATTCTAGAAGGTTTATCAAAATCTTTATTTCCTATGTCTTTAAATTCGTTTTTTTCCAAAACCCAGGCTCTATGATATCCAAGCCAATTACCACTCAGAATATCTAATCTGCCTCGATAATATATGTCTGATAAAGATGTACCTCTTCCATTTTGGATTGCATCATCTACTCTATAATCAAATGCTACATCTTCAAAATTTCCATTATTATTTTTATAAAGAAAATTTGCTCCCCTCTCATTTGCTGCAAAAATATCTGCTCTATCTGACAAGATATGTCCTGATACCACTGCTCTTCCACCAGTGATATTATCAAGATTTAAACTCTGAGCCTTATCTTTAATCAATTCATCTTCAATCTCATAAAATCTGGTCGGGCCTCCGTAATTTGCTACATAGACTCCATATTCACCATCTCCCTTTCTATCTACACAAACTACAGATCTTCCTGCTGTTAAATTTAGGTTTTCTTTATTTTTTTCTAATTCGAATAAATCAAAATAATAATTATCTTCTATATCTAATAATCTATCTGAATATTTTTTATCCCCACTATATGTATCTGTATTTAGAAAGTAAATTTCTTCAAAGCCATCTTTATCGATATCACACGCAGCAACTCCTATAGTTCTTTTTAAAGTATCTGAAAAAATTTTTTGCTGATTTAGATTCTTTAATTTTCCATCCTGAAAAGATAAAGCTAAATTAGGATAACCAAATCCTGTTACTAAAAACTCATAATTTCCATCCATATTAAAATCTGTTACTGAGATACCATAGCTGAGCCTTTTTTCATTATTTTCAATAATTTTTGATAGATCCTCAAAAAATTCTGCACGAGTATTATTTGTAAGAATTACAAAAAAAATCAAAATCAAATATCGAGTAAGATTTTTCATTTTTTTGATGAACATTTTTTTGAACAATACTTAACCTTTTCCCAATTGAGTCTCCATTTCCTTCTCCATTTAAATGGTCTATTACATATTGGACAAATCTTAATTGGTAAATTTTCTTTTTTCACTAAACTGTGTTTTCTTTAATGAATTTATCTGCAGCCGACAAAATTAATTTTTTTCTATCCACTTTCATTTTATCAAATATTCTTACCATCATTGAAAGTCTTGGATTTTTTAAAAAAAACTTTCTATTACGATCTATAAATCTCCAATAAAGTCCGTCCATCGTGTTACACCACTCTCCTTTTTTAAAATCCATCATTTTCATAAAATAACTTGATCCACAAATGTATGGTTTGGTTGCAAAAATTCCCCCATCACTAAATAACCCCATACCATAAACATTAGGTACCATTACCCAATCTGAGGAGTCTACAAACATCTCCATGAACCATTTGTAAACAATATTAGGTTTTATTTCACAAAGGTTCATTATGTTTGATAAAATCATTAATCTTTCAATATGATGGGACCATCCAAAATTTAATGCGTTTTTAATTGCGTAATCTAATGGAGGTAAACCTGTCGTTCCATCATACCATGACTTTTTCATTTTACGATTTTGTTTGAAAAAATTTCCAGTTTCCATTTCGTTTGAGTAACTTTGATAAATTCCTCTCATAAATTCTCTCCATCCTATAACCTGACGAACATAACCTTCTAAAGAATTTAATCTGATTTTTTTACTTTTATGAAAATCTAAAACTTTTTTGATAATAAATTCAGGTGTGATTAAACCAAGGTTGATATAAGGACTTAAAGCGCTGTGAAATAAAATATTATCTTTTTGATCCACTGCGTCCTCATAATCACCAAATAAATTAGATTTTTCTTTAATGAAAAAATTCAATAATTTGACCACATCATTATGCTCTGTAGCAAACCAAAAATTTTTGGTTGTTCCTGGATGATCTTTAAATAGTTTTTCAATAATAGGTTTTAATTTTTTTGTATGATTTGTTTCATTAATTTTAGGAAACTTTGGAATAGAAATATTTTTTGGTAACTTATTTCTGTTATCTTCATCAAAACTCCATTTGCCTCCAATAGGATTTCCATCAGAACCCATTAATATTCCAGATTTCTTTCTCACTTCCTTATAAAAAGTTGCCATGAAGGGTTTTTTTGATTTAGATAGATATTGTCTAAATTCATCTCTTGAATTCAAAAACATTGGAGTTTGAATAATATTCCA
>CACFEW010000034.1 GCA_902565385.1 uncultured Pelagibacteraceae bacterium
ATGTTTTTCTCCACCAGGCAAGTCAAGATATTTTAATATAAATATTATCAGTTTTTCGGTTATATATAAATTTATGAAACAAAGCATAAAAAAACTCGAGATATTCAAATTATTTGAAAAATCAAAAAAATTTTCAATTAAATGGAGTAGCTACTTTCAGGTCTATGAAAAAATATTTTCAAAATACAAAAATAAGAAAATTAAATTTGTAGAAATAGGTGTAGCTAATGGTGGGTCATTATTTATGTGGCGGAAATTTTTTGGTAAAAAGGCAAAAATAATTGGTATAGATTTAAATCCTAATGCAAAAAAGTTAGAAAAATATGGATTTAAGATTTATGTAGGTAGTCAAAGTGATAAAAATTTTTGGGATAATTTTTATAAAAAAGAAGGAAAAATCGATCTTATTCTAGATGATGGTGGCCACAAAAACTTACAACAAATCAGTACTGTACATTACTCATTGCCACATATAAGAGATGGTGGAAAAATAGTTGTTGAAGATACAAGCGTAAGCTATGTAAAAAAAGAATTTTATAATCCCTCGAAGTATTCTTTTATAAATTACGCTAAAAATATAATTGATATTATCCATAGAAGATCACCATTGTTGAATAAGAACTTAAATTTTTATGCCAAGAAAATATTTTTTGTAGAATTCTTTGAATCAATAGTAGTATTTTCTGTTGATACAAAAAAATGTTTTTTAAATAAACAGGTCAAAAACAATGCTAAAAATGAATGGGCAATAGATTATAGACATAATGAATACTTTAGAGAATTAAAAGGTAAACTTGATAGAGAATATGGTCTTCTAAATAAGAGAAGTTTTTTTAGAAGAGTTACTAGAAAATTATTTTACAGAAATTTTCTGTTTAATCTGCTTGATAATTTTAAGATAAAAAAAATTTTTAAGGAAATTCAGAAATAAATTTTGATGGTGGGCCGTGTTGGTTACGCTCCAACTACCCCTGCAATGTCAATGCAGTACTCTACTATTGAGCTAACGGCCCAAATTAACTTTCCAAAAAACTCTTTAGTTGTTTTGATCGACTTGGATGTTTTAATTTTCTTAAAGCTTTAGCCTCTATTTGTCGAATTCTTTCTCTAGTAACAGAAAATTGAAGACCTACCTCCTCAAGGGTATGGTCTGTATTCATTCCCACACCAAATCTCATTCTTAAAACTCTTTCCTCTCTTGGTGTAAGAGTGGATAAAATTTTTGTAGTTGCCTCTCCTAAATTTGATTTAATTGCTTGCTCTAAAGGAGCCAGCGCTTTTGTGTCCTCTATAAAATCACCAAGACTACTGTCTTCCTCATCACCTACTGGTTTTTCTAAAGAAACTGGTTCTTTAGAAATTTTTAACACTTTTCTTACTTTATCTAACGGCATTCTCAGTTTTTTTGCCAATTCCTCTGGAGTTGCCTCTCTTCCAAATTCACTCAAAATAAGTCTTTGTGTTCTAACTATCTTATTAATAGTTTCAATCATGTGAACAGGTATTCTTATTGTTCTTGCTTGATCTGCGATAGATCTTGTAATTGCTTGTCTTATCCACCACGTTGCATAAGTCGAAAACTTGTATCCTCTTCGATACTCAAACTTATCAACAGCTTTCATAAGACCAATATTACCCTCTTGAATTAAATCTAAAAATTGTAAACCCCTGTTAGTATACTTTTTCGCAATAGAAATAACTAATCTTAGATTTGCCTCAACCATTTCTTTTTTAGCTATTCTTGACTCTTTTTCACCCTTTTGAACTCTGCTTACTAATTTTTTGAAATCTGTCACAGACATTTCAAGCTTGTGACTTATTTCTATCAATCTTTCTCTAATATTTTTAAACTCTTCTTTATTTTTGCTAAAAAATTGCTTCCATAAAGAATTGGTGTCTAAGAATTTCTTTAAATTAGGATTTATTTCATTTCCTATATAAAATTTTATAAATTCATTTCTTGGTATCTTTTGATCCATTGCTAATCTTAAAAGATTTCCCTCTAAAGATATAATCTTTTTATTTTCTAAATAATGTTTTTGCACTAGTTCTTCTAATACTGACGGAGATAGTTGGAGAGATTTAATGTTTTCTAAAATACCATTAACAATCTTCTCATATCCTTTTTCTTTAGATGTTGAAAAAGTTTGAGAATTTAATACACAATTTAATTTTTCTTTTTGATATTTAATTAATTTACGATACTCTTTTGTTAATAAATGAACTGTTTTTAAAACTTTTGGTTTAATTTCAGTCTCCATTGCTGCGAGTGTTGGATTAAAATCATCATCACTTTCATCACTTGGATTTTCATCTTTTTCAACTTCTCCAGCATTTTTTTGTTTTGCACTTGGACCTGTATTTTCGTCCTCCATATAATTAGTATCAATATCAATTATTTCTCTGACAAGAATTTCATCCTTTTGCAATTTTTCATCCCAATCAAAGAATTGTTGAGCAGTTATTGGGCTTTGAGATAATGCAATCAGCATCACATCTTTTCCAGCTTCGATTCTTTTTGCAATTGCTATCTCACCCTCTCTTGAAAGTAACTCGACACCACCCATTTCTCTAAGGTACATTCTTATTGGATCGTCACTTTTTTCTATAGTCTTGCCTTCTTCTTTAGATGAACTCTCTTTTTTTCTTAAAACTTTATAATCTGATTTTTTCTCTACTAATATTATTCCTTCATCTAAAATATGAATAAAAGCTTGCGCTAAATTTTCATCTGAAAGATTTCTTTTGCCTAGAGATTTGCCTAATTCATCATGTGTAATAAAACCTCTATGGGTTCCTCGACCCATTAGTCTAGCAAATGATTTAGTAATAATTCTTTCCACAGCAATTTAAGTTCGAGAGACTTATATAATATCAAATTAGCAAAAATCCATTGCTAATTTATTCATATTAGTTGATTTTTCTCTCATTTTTAAGCTCTTTTAGCTTATTAAATGTCGTTTCACTTAAATCTTTTGAAAACTTCGATTCTAATTCTTGAATTCTTAACTCTAAATCATAATTAAATAGATCTTTTGAAATGTCATCTAGTAACTCTATCACTTGATTATCGTTTTTAGGTTTGTTGTTTAGGATATGTTTAATTGGCGCAAACTTGTTTATCTTATCTAACAACTGTTTATCAAAATCAAATTTTTCAATATCAATAGTTTCGTTTGATTTTAATTTATTAATAACTAAATTAAATATTTGCTTATTAATTTCTGTAAATAATTTAATATTTTCTACTAGATGAATGTTTAATTGAAAAAAAGATAAATTATTTAAGAGCAGATATAATAACGAAAACTCTTTTAATTCTACCCCAGTAATGTCTTGACTTTCATTAAAGATTTTTTTTGTTGTTTCAAGCGATTTTGTTTTTCTCACAAATAATTTATTTTTATTTTGATTAGAATGTGGTGTTAATTCTGCAATTTTCTCTAAAAAAAATTCAAGAACATATTTTTTAATAAAATCATCTTTAATAGTATTTGCTATTGATCTTAGTTTTTTCTCAAATATTGCCCTAGAAGATGGATTGTTTTGACTTTGTTTTTTATAATGACTGAAAATAAATTTATGAATTGGTAATTTGTTCTGTTTTGTAAAGTCTAAAAAATAGCTTTTTCCATTTTTATTTACAAAACTGTCAGGGTCTTCTTTATCTGGTAAAAATAAAAAAGATATTTGCTTTTCCGGCTTCAGTTCTTTTATGGAATTTTCTGCTGCCCTTAAAGCAGCTTTATAGCCACTCTCATCCCCATCAAAACAGATTATGATATCATCAAAGAACTGATTTAATGTTAAAATTTGTTTATCAGTTAAAGAGGTGCCAAGATTTGCAACAACGTTTTCAATTCCATTTTTACTTAAACCAACTACATCCATATAGCCTTCAACTAAAAAAATATAATCTATCTTATTAGATAATTTTCTTGCT
>CACFEW010000035.1 GCA_902565385.1 uncultured Pelagibacteraceae bacterium
TAAAGAATTGTGGGGCAAAGGAAATACAGCAAGTCAGATTGCTGAAATAATTGGTGGAATTAGTCGTAATGCTGTTATTGGTAAAGCTCATAGATTAAATCTTTCCGCAAAAATAAAAACTAGAGCAGCATCAGCAAATCAAAACTTTAAATCTAATAACGAGGATACACGATTAAAATCAAGGAGAGGCAAGAGAAGTAAATTTAAATCTCTGATAATCGAAAAAGACTTTGAGCCAGAAAATCCTAAACAACTAGAGCAATTAGATGACAATTCTTGCAAGTGGCCAATTGGTCACCCTAATGAAAAATCTTTTTACTTTTGCGGAAGAACATCATTAAAAGACTTTTCTTACTGTAAGCTGCATTTATTATATGCATACCAGCCTAAAGGTAAAAAAGAAGATGCAGGTGAGAAAGATGACGTTCAAAATTATATTAATAAAAAAGTCCAAACGGGCTAGTGAAATTTTTAATTTTATTTTTTAAGACCCTCTGATTTATATTTATTTGTCGAAAACTGACCCCCGTCTCTCCACATAAAAGAATATTTTTCAACTTCATTTTTAAAAAATAATTTACTGGGAACCCCAATTTCAAAATTTGTCTTATATTTGCCAGATGAAATATTATCATATTTTAATAATTTAAGCTGATCTTCTGTGAGTAAAGGTTTAGGCATTAACTGCAAAAATTTTGCAGTTAATTTTGCTATAGGTGTTGGAAAAGGTAACAAAAATCTCTTTTTATTGATTAAGTCTAAAAGAATTTGCAAAATTTCTTTAAAAGTCAATACCTCTGGCCCAACACACTCAATTACTTGTGTTTCAACTTTATTTGTTAAAATATGGTAAATGATTTCTGTTAAATCAGTACAATGTATTGGCATAAATTTAGTTTTTCCGGAGTAATATAGTGGGAAAATAGGTAATCTATTTAATAGTGTCATAAACTGGGTGCTGAAATTATCAGAATTTGAAAAAACTATAGAAGGTCTTAGTATTGTGCTTTTAGGGAAATTATTTAATATATTATTTTCTCCCTCAAGTTTTGAGATCGCGTATTTAGAGTCTGTAGCTTCGTTTATACCAAGAGCTGAAATATGAATAAAATGTTTAAGATTATATTTCTTGCACAGTTTTGCTAAAATAGTTGGAAAAACTGTATGGATATTTCTAAATGTGTTTCCTCTTTTTTTTTCATATAAAATTCCAATTAAATTAATGCAAAAATCAGCATCTTTAAAAAGTGTTTCAATTTTTTTTTCTTCAAAAATATTCGCTTCTTTAATATCTATATATCCAGCATTCCCTTGGGTTTTTATTTTCAAACCTTTTTGATGAACATTCCTAGTTACAACAGTAACTTTAATGTTATTTTTTGTAAGTTTTCTAATTAAGAAACTTCCAATTTGGCCACTTCCGCCAAAAATTAGACAATTTTTTGCTATCATATATAAACACTTATTAAAAAATTATGAATATCATACTTCACAAAAGTGATTTACCAGATGATTTAGATTTAGGCAATTTAATAGCTGTTGATGGAGAATTTATGGGCTTAAATATAAGACGTGATCCATTATGTTTAATCCAAATATCTACCGGAAACTCTGATGCACATATTATCCAACTTAATAGAAACGATTATAAAGCTCCTAATTTAATAAAATTATTAAATGATGAGAAAATTACAAAAATTTTTCATTACGGGAGAGCAGATTTGGCTTTCATAAAATACTATTTAAAAACTGACACGAACAATATTTTGGATACAAAAATTGCATCAAAACTTTCGAGGTCTTATTCAGATAATCACTCTTTAAAAACTTTAATTAAAGAGTTCATTAATGTTGATATTAGTAAACAATTCCAAAGTTCGGATTTTGGAGGAGAACTTACGCAAGCACAGTTAAAATATTGTGCAAATGATGTAATATATTTACACAAAATTCACGATGAATTAAATAAGATCCTTATAAGAGAGAAAAGAATAGATTTGTATAAACAATGTTTAAAATTTTTAAAAACAAGAGTTGAATTAGATCTTGCTTTTTTTAAAGATGATATCTGGGCTCATTAGTGAAAAAAATTGATTATAAAAAAATTGCAAAAAATGTAATTAATTTAGAAATAAAAGCACTTCAAAAGTTAAAAAAATCTCTTAATCAAAATTTTAATAAAGCTGTTGATGCAATTGTCAATTGTCAATCAAAAGTAATACTTTGTGGAGTTGGCAAAAGTGGAATAATAGCGAATAAAATTTCAGCAACTTTATCATCGATTGGCACCCCTTCTTTTTCACTGTCAGCAAGCGATTGCTCACATGGAGACATGGGTAGTATTACCAGAAAAGATGTTTTGATTTTGATAAGTTATTCAGGAAACTCTATGGAATTAAAGAATATTATTAATTATGCAAACAGAAATAAAATTTTATTAATTGGTATCACTTCAAAAATTAGTTCTGAACTTTATAAAAATAGTGACATTAGTTTAATAACACCCGAAGTTAAAGAAGCTGGTTTAGATATGATACCTACTTCCAGCACCATAAACCAACTAAGTATTGGAGATGCTTTAGCAATTTCAACTTTAAAAAAGAAAAAAATAAATAATTTAGACTTTAAAAAATTTCATCCTTCGGGAAGTCTCGGGGAAAAACTGCAAACAGTTGAAGATCTCATGTTAACAAAAAATAAAATACCTTTCATCAACGAAAATACATCTATGAATAAAGCTTTAAAAATCATGACAGATAAAAAACTAGGAACTTTAATTGCCAGAAATAAAAAAAAGATAACTACAGGAATAGTTACCGATGGCCAAGTAAGGAAGTTAAGTTCCAAGAATGTATTTTTAAATTTATTAAAAGTAAAAGATGTTATGACGAAAAATCCAATTAAAATTGAAAAAGATACACTAGCTACTAAAGCCCTTTCTATTATGAATGAGAAAAAAATTACTAGTTTGTGTGTTTATAATCAAAAAAAAAAGTCAGTTACAATAGGTATTATACATGTTCATAATATTCTAAATAAACAAATATACTAAATTAATGATATCAAAAAATATTATTCAATATTTATTACTAATAATACTAATAATTATGAGTGTTTTTTTTTATAGAGAATATATGGGATCTGATGAAAATCTTAGTCAAAAACAAAATGAAATTCAGAAAAATAATCAAAAGGCTTTAATTGAAGAAAATAATGAAGCTTCAAACATAATTGAAAATTTAAGATATGTTTCGAAGGATTTATTAGGAAATACATATATCATAAATGCCCAGTCAGCTGAGGTTCAAGAAAATAAAATTGATCAAGTTCTGCTTTTTGAGGTCCTTGCTAAAATTATTCAACAAGATGATGAAGTAATTTATATAAATTCAAATTTCGCTGATTATAATAAGATTAATAATAACACGGTATTCAAAGATAATGTAAATGTAAAGTATGGCGATCAGTCAATTGATGCAAATATTATCAATCTTGATTTTTCAAAAAATTTAATAGAAATCCGTGAGGATGTTTATTTTAAAAATAAAAATGCTAAGATTAAGGCTGATAAGATTGAATTAAATTTTGAAAGCAAAAAATTGAAAATTTCTATGGAAAAACA
>CACFEW010000036.1 GCA_902565385.1 uncultured Pelagibacteraceae bacterium
ATCGAGATCTTGGAGGAAGAGCTAGAGTATTTCAAAAAAATGGCTTCATTTACGATGGTGGACCAACAGTTATAACCGCTCCATATTTGATAAATGAATTATTTGAATTATTTCAAAAAAAACCAGAAGATTATATAAAACTCACTCCACTTAAAGTTTGGTATCAATTCATTTTCGAGGATAAATCAAAATTTAATTACTCTGGGGACGAGCTAGAGATGAAAAAACAGATAAAAGAGATAAATGAAAAAGATGTTAAGGGTTATGAAAAATTAGTCAATTTTACAAAAAAAATTTTTGACAAAGGTTTCACGGAGCTTGCTGATGTACCTTTTGATAAACCATTTGTAATGATGCAGCAATTGCCAGCACTACTAAAACTAAAAAGTTATAAATCTGTTTATTCTTTAGTCTCCTCATATATAGAAAATGAAAAATTAAGGAGAATGCTTAGTATGCACCCATTATTAGTTGGGGGAAATCCTTTTACTACAACTTCAATTTATGGATTAATCTTATACCTAGAAAAAAAATGGGGTATTCATTACTCAATGGGTGGAACAGGAAATATAATCAAGGGTTTTGAAAAATTAATGGATGAAGTTGGGATTAAAATAATTAAAGGTCACGAAGTTACCAAAATTATTTCAAACAAAAAAAAAATTACCAGTATCCAATTAGATGATCAAACAATAATAGAGTCTAGCAATGTAATTTGTAACGCTGATCCTCCTGCTGTTTACGAGAAAATGTTAAATGGGAATGCAAGTAATTCATTTCTTTTTAGATGGAAAAAAAACCGAATGGAATATTCAATGGGATTATTTGTCTATTACTTTGGTACCAAAAAAAAATACGATAATGTTGAGCATCATACTATTAAGTTTGGAAACAAATATAAAGAACATCTAGATGACATTTTCAATAATAAAAAATTGAACAACGATATTAGCTATTATCTTCACAGACCCTCTGCAACCGATAAAGCTATGGCTCCCGAAGGCAACGATTGCTTTTATGTTTTAGTCCCGGTGCCAAATAATCAATCAAAAATTGATTGGTCTGTTGAGGGAGAAAAAATGAAAAATTTGGTTATTGATAAAATGCAAAATGATTTAATGCCAGATCTCAAAAATAATATTGTAGAAGATTTTTTTCTAACCCCTGATTACTTTGAAAGAGATTTAAATACAAAATATGGTTCAGGTTTTTCAATCCAACCAAAATTTTCTCAATCTGCATATTTTAGATTTCACAATAAGTCTGAGATATACAAAGGACTTTATTTTGTTGGTGCAGGAACCCATCCTGGAGCAGGTGTACCTGGAGTGCTTTCGTCAGCTAAGGTATTAGAAAAGATTTTATGATGTCTGATAAAAATTACTTATCAGTTTATGCAAAATCTTTTAATTGGGCGGGTTTTTTTTTACCTAAAAAAACATATAAAAAATGCTCTGCGTTGTATGATTTTTGTAGAGTTGCCGACAATATTGCAGACGATGAAGAAAAATTAGAAGTTAAAGAAATTAAATTCAAACAATTTAAAAAAGATTTTGTTCAAAAGAATTTTGATAATCAAATTGTTAAAAATATGTGGGACCTTATTGATGAATTTAAAATTTCAGTAAAAATTATCGAAGATCTATTAGATGGTATAAATTCAGATATAAAAGATAAGGTGATATTAAATTCAAAAAAAGACCTTTTAATTTATTCTTATAGAGTTGCTGGAACTGTTGGTTTAATGATGGCAAAAATTTTAAAAGTTAATAAAAAAAGCTCACTTAAGTCAGCTATTGATCTCGGTATCGCAATGCAACTTACAAATATATCAAGAGATGTGATTGAAGATTCAAAAATAAATAGATTTTATATAAATAAAAATTTTGAGGAAATTACATCGACTATAGATCTTGCAGATACCTTTTATAAGAATTCCTTTTATTCTATAAAAGATATTCCAATAAGTTTTAGATTTTCAATTTTAGTTGCAAGAAGAATCTACCGAAAAATAGGCTATAATATTCTAAATAAAAAAACTTTTGAAAATTATAAAAATTCAGGAAAAATCTATGTATCCAATATTGAAAAGAGTATAGAGACTATTTTTGCAATTTTTGATCTTATAAAGTTATCTCTAACCAATATTAAAGAAAATCAGATTCAACATGATCATTTTTTAATTAACGAGGAAATAAATCTAGATGAGAGAATTTGACTATGTCATTATTGGTGGAGGCTGTGCTGGTTTATCTTTAGCATATGAATTGGAAATTCATGAAAAGCTTAAAGATAAAACTTTGGCGATTATAGAGCCAAGAGATGAATATAAAAGAGACAAAACTTGGTCTTTTTGGAAAGTAACATCTCACAATTTTGATGATTGTGTAAAAAAAAATTGGGAAAATTTTTCAATTAATATTCCTAAAAAAACTAACTATTTGGAATGTAAAAGTTCTCCATATCAAAGTATTGACAGTGGTTTATTCTATGAAAAAATTAACAATAAACTAAATGAAAATAAAAATATTTCCTACTTTAAAGATGTCAGTGAAATTAGTTTAAAAAAATTCTTTTATTTTTAATAGCGTACCATTTATTAAAAAAGATTATCGAAATCTTTGGCAACATTTTTGTGGGGTGGAAATTAAAACTAAAAATGATTTTTTTGATGATGAAATTTTTAACCTTATGGATTTTGATTGTGATCAAAGAGAAAGTGTTCATTTTTTTTATACCTTACCCTACTCAAAAGATACTGCTTTAGTTGAAACCACTTGGTTGTCTAAAATTAATGATAATTCTCAAAAAGATTATGACAAACAGATAAAAGACTACATTGAAAATCATCTAAATTTGAAAGATTATAAGATAATTTATAAAGAGGAAGGTGCAATACCTTTATTTTACCCAGTCGATAAGAATGAAAAAAATAAAATTAATATTGGAACTGCTGGTGGTATGACTAGATTAAGCACAGGTTATACTTTTCTTAATATTCAAGAACATAGTAAATATATTAGAGAAAATATTGAAAATATTGCTAATGTTAAAAAATATAAAATAAGTACCAAATATCAATTTTTTAGATGAAATATTTTTAAGAGTTCTTGAAAAACATCCAGAAAAAATGTCCGATATATTCTTTAAAATGTTTAAGGCCTCACCAAAGACTGTTATAAAATTTTTGTCCAATAAAAGCAATTTTTTCGAGGATTTGTCTATTATTTTAAGAATGCCTAAATTGACTTTTATAAAAGCATTATTTTATTAGTAGAATTTTAAAATGAATAACAGATCAAAAAAAATAAATTTCAATCATTCTTTCATTTTTTTTTTAGTTTGTAATATTTTTTCATTGATAGCTTTTAATTTTAACACTTTGTCAATTTCACCATTTATTTGTTTGTTGTTAATTTTAAGTATCGGTATATCTCATGGATCACTTGACAATGTAAAAGGAAGAAAACTTT
>CACFEW010000037.1 GCA_902565385.1 uncultured Pelagibacteraceae bacterium
CATTTATTTTTCCTATAAATTGATCATCGATCATAACTTTGTTATTTTCTAAAATTTTAGTATCAAATTCCATATCTTGTTTTAAACCTCTAGCAAGTACACTTGCTCTTTTATCAATAAATGTTTTTGTGAGTTCCTCATGAAGTCTATCTGAAAGTTTATCCTCTAAGAATTTAGTTTTTTTAATCCAGTAATTTTGATTTTCAACCCAATTATTTTTATTTGAAACATATGACCAAGTTCTTACATTTGCAATTCTATTTGCTAAAGAATCTACATTTCCGTCCAATTTATTGAGTTTCATGAGCTGCAAATGCATAAAATTATCTGTTATTTTCCCTTTATCACTATTTAAAAAATTAAATACCCTTTCGACAACATCAATGTGATTTCCATAAGTTTTCTTAACAAAGTCAGGAATTTGACAGCATTCCCATAGTAGCATCAGTGTATTTTTTACATTTGGTACATTGTACAAGTCTAACTTTTTCAAAAAATACTTTAAAACTTTCTCATCTTCACACTCATTAATTTTTCTAAGCCAATCTTTATTTGGTTTTTCCTCAAGTGATTTTAATAATGAATTTGGATTGTTAAAATTTAAATCTGAGTTTCTCCAAAACAATGTTCTGATATTTTCAAATTTATGATTTTCTAAAAGTTCAACTTCTTCAGCTGTAATTTCTTTACAATCGCCTGTGATACCAAAATTACCATCATTGAGATATCTACCTGCTCTCCCAGCAATTTGACCTATTTCAGATAGATTTAATTTTCTTAATTTTTTTCCATCAAACTTTTTAAGATTCGAGAAATACACATGATCCAAATCCATATTTATACCCATTCCGATTGCATCTGTAGCTACTAAAAAATCAACATCACCTGATTGGTACAAGTTTACTTGTGCATTCCTTGTTTTTGGACTAAGAGATCCCATAACAATTGCAGCTCCACCTTTTTGCCTTCGTATTAATTCTGCTATTGCATAAACTTCCTCTGTTGAAAAAGCTATAATTGCTGTTTTTCTATTTATACGTGAAATTTTTTTGTGACCTGAGTAATTAAGTTTAGATAATCTTTTTCTATCTATGAATTCTATGTCCTCGTTTAATTTTGAGACTATTCCTTTAATTGTGCTTGAACCCATAAACATTGTAAGTTTACTTCCTCTCATATTAATTAATCTGTCTGTAAAAATATGACCTCGCTCGTGGTCTGCACACATTTGAATTTCGTCAACACCTACAAATTCCAAATCTTTGTCTATTGGCATCGACTCTACTGTACATAAAAAATATTTTGCATTCGAAGGAATAATCTTTTCTTCACCAGTTATTAAAGCAACTTCATCATATCTAGTTTTTTTAATAACTTTGTCATAGACCTCTCTAGCTAAAAGTCTTAATGGAAAACCAATCATTCCAGTATCAAAAGATAGCATGGTTTCTATTGCTAAATGGGTTTTGCCAGTATTTGTTGGACCAAGCACTGCTGTGATTTTATTTTTGTTCATTTCTATTATTAGTATGTTTAATATTTGACCTACAAGATATAGTTACTAGCAAAGAACAAAAATAGACTAAAACATGACCGAATCGTTTCACAAAAAGTTCTCATTTCAATTCTTAAAAAGTTAAATTTAACATAATATGATTTTTAGTTCAAATTACTATCGAACAAAAAGTTTTAAGATTTTATTTTAAGGATTTTCCAAACTCCAGATGCAGAAGTAATAATTTTATCATTACATTTCAGTTCACAAAATAAAAATACTAAAGTTTTTGTCTTTTTTAGAATTTTTACATGCCCGATAATCTCATCACCAATTTTTGAGGCACCAATATATTTAAGATCTAATGAAATTGTAACACATGGTGCATTTTGAGCACTACGGTGAGCTGCTGTTCCTGCTCCCGCATCTATCAAAGCTGCCAAGTATCCTCCATGAGTTATGCCTGCCGCATTCAAATGGTTTTCATTAATAATTGATTTGAATTCATATTCATTTTCAGAGATATTTCTAAACATAATACCACCATTATGTTTCATAAAACCGTGCTTTAAACTTATTTGTTCAAATGAATTAGGCATAATTTGTTAAAGTATTAAAGTTAAAATAAGTAAAACTATAAGAATAATTATAAAAAAATAAATAACAGACATTTGAAGAGAGGATTTAATCAACCATTTCATCATAAATTATCTTATAATTGGTGCGCCTGCTAGGAGTCGAACCCAGAACCTCCTGGTCCGTAGCCAAGCGCTCTATCCAGTTGAGCTACAGGCGCATTTTTAAATTTTATTTATTATTCTATATCATTTTTTAGTGTATTTTAATGCTAAGACAAATTTAAATTATTATGAATAATTCAATAAATGAAGTTGTAATTGTAGAGGCTATTAGAACTCCAATTGGAGCTTATAAAGGCTCTCTTAAAGAATTAAGTGCTGATAAGTTGGGATCAATAGTTATTAGGGAAATTTTAAGAAAAAGTAAATTAGGTAAAAAAGATATTGATGAAGTAATTATGGGCCAAGTACTCACAGCTGGTGGAGGCCAAAATCCTGCAAGACAGGCTGCGATAAATGCAGGTATAAATATTTCTAAACCAGCCCACATAGTAAATCAAGTTTGTGGCTCTGGACTTAGAGCTGTAATCTCAGGTTATCAATCAATTAAATTAGGAGAGGTAAAAAATGTAATTTCTGGTGGACAAGAAAACATGTCATTAGCCCCACATTCAATTTTTTACCGGGATAGTAAAAAAATTTTAGAAGAACATTTGATAGATACAATGGTAAATGACGGATTGATAGATGCATTTAATAATTATCATATGGGTGTAACAGCTGAAAATGTTGCAAAGAAATTTAATATTTCACGAGTTGAGCAAGATGACTTTGCATTAAATTCTCAAAAAAAAACAGAAACTGCAATTAATACTAATAGATTTAAGGAAGAACTAATTAAAATAAATCAATCTGGTATTAATCTTGAGAAAGATGAACATCCAAGAAAAGATCTTACTAAATCAGATTTAGGCAGGCTAAAAGCAGTATTTTTAAAAGATGGGACCGTTACACCTGGAAACTCATCAGGTATTAATGATGGTGCTGCTGCTTTATTATTAACAACCTTTGAAGAGGCAAAAAAAAAATCAATTCAACCTTTAGTAAAAATAATCTCATGGGCTTCAGTTGGAGTTGACCCAACTCTTATGGGTCTTGGACCAATTGATGCTGTGCGTGAGGCAGTTAAAAAAGCAAAATGGAATTTAAATGATATTGATCTTTTTGAAATTAATGAAGCTTTTGCCGCTCAAAGTATTGCGGTAATACGTGAGTTAAATA
>CACFEW010000038.1 GCA_902565385.1 uncultured Pelagibacteraceae bacterium
ATAAAGATACTATAAAGGCAAATAAAACAACTTGAGTCGCATAATTAAGATAATTTTCTCCATATTCAACATATGTTGAAACAATAATAATTCCAATCAAAACACCTTTTGGGTTCAAAAATTGAAAAATAAAAGTATCTAAAAAAGAAATTGGATTTTCGTTTTTACTCTCGTTAGAAGATTTTGAGAAACTAATTTTATAGGCTAGGTATATTAAAAATAAACTTCCCAGATATTTCAAAATGGTTTGAATAATTGGAAATAGTTTAAAAACATTAACTAAACCAATTGTCAAAGCGAATACAACAGAAGTAAATCCAAATGTAACTCCAAATATGTGAGGGATTGTTTTTCTTATTCCAAAATTAAAACCAGAGTAAGATGCGACCACGTTATTTGGCCCTGGTGTATAAGCTGCTACAATCCAAAATAGTGCCATAGATAAAAATTCAGGATGCATACTTATGCTATAGGTAAACCATTCTCTGCTTTTTGTGAGGGATGTACTAATGTTACCTTTCCTTCAGAGTCTATCGATCCTAAAAGTAAAAATTGAGATTTTACACCTGCAATATTTTTTTCTGGAAAATTACAAACACCAATCACTTGTTTACCAACTAAATTTTCCTCATTATAAAAATGAGTAATTTGAGCGGAAGATGTTTTAACACCTATTTCTTTTCCAAAATCGACTTCAACAACTAAAGATGGTTTTCTAGCTTTTTCATTTTTTTTGACTGAAAGTACTGTCCCAAGTCTAATGTCTATTTTCTCAAATATGTCGTAAGTAATTTGTTCTTTCATAAATGAGATATTTATATTAATTATTACTAATGAGTACAGAAGTAAATTTAGATAAATTATACGAAAATTCTATTAAGATTTTATCTGATTTAATTGGATTTAAAACTATTTCTGGAGAGGACAACAATGATTTAATTAATTATTGTGAGAAATATCTCAATGATTTAGGTGCAACTTCATTTAAAACATATGATGATGAAAAAAAAAGAGTAAATCTTTTTGCAACAATCAAAGCAAAAAAATCAAATGGGGTTAAACCAATAATTTTATCTGGTCATACTGATACAGTCCCTGTTTCAAAGAGTTGGAGTACCGACCCTTTCAAAGCAACAATTAAAGAAGATAAACTTTATGGAAGAGGTTCCTGTGATATGAAGGGATTTATTGCATGTACTTTAGCATTTGCTCCGGTTTTTTCAAAAGTTGATTTAAATAGAGATATTCATTTTTCTTTTACATTTGATGAAGAAACAGCATGCTTGGGAGCTCCAATATTAATTAAAGAACTTAAAAAAAGAAATATTCAAGATGGAATTTGTATTGTGGGTGAACCTACAAAAATGAAAATCATAGATGCGCATAAAGGTTGTTACGAATATACAACTTATTTTGAGGGATTAGCTGGACATAGCTCGATGCCCCACAAAGGTGTTAGTGCCGTTGAATTTGCATCAAAATACGCAAACAAGTTAATCGAACTTAGGGAAGAATTAAAAAAAAGAGCTCCAAAGGACTCCATTTTTGATCCTCCTTTTTCAACATTACAAGTTGGAGGAATATTTGGAGGTATAGCTCACAATGTAATAGCTGACAAATGTCGGGTTGAATGGGAGACAAGACCAGTCATTAAAGAAGATGGTGTCTTTCTAAATCAAAAAATAGATGAATATGCAAATGAAGTTTTACTACCAGAGATGAGAAAAGTTTTTCCTAATTCAAAGATAACTAAGGAAATTATAGGCGAAGTCACAGGTTTCGATCGTATAGATAATTCAGAAGCATGTGAATTAGTCTCAAGTTTGACCGGAGATAATTCTAGAGAAGTTGTATCCTTTGGAACTGAAGCTGGATTGTTTCAAGAAATTGGTATCAGTACAGTTGTTTGTGGCCCAGGCTCTATTGAACAAGCTCACAAAGTTGATGAGTTCATAGAACTTAATGAACTTAAAAAATGTTTAAAATTTCTTGAAGGAATTAAGAAAAAATCTTCTCTTAATTAACTCCACCCACCTACAGATTTAACCTCTAGAAACTCTTCTAGACCATGTTCTCCAGCTTCTCTACCAATCCCTGAATGTTTAAATCCACCAAAAGGCGCATCAACAGCAATACCAGCACCATTAACATCAACCATCCCCGATCTAAGTTTTCTAGCAACTCTCTTTACTTTTTCTTTATCTTTGGTTTGAATGTAGTTTGTTAATCCGTAGGGAGTATCGTTTGCAATTTCAATAGCTTCTTCCTCCGTTTCAAAAGGCATTACAGATAAAACTGGACCAAATATTTCTGTTCTTGCTATTTCCATTTTATTATTAACATCGGCAAATACAGTAGGCTTTACAAAATAACCTTTTTCTAATCCATCTGGCTTGCCTGGGCCTCCAGCTACTAATTTAGCTCCCTCGTCAATACCCTTCTTAATTAAAGTTTGTATCTTGTTATATTGAGTTTCAGAAATAACTGGGCCTATATGCTCTCCCTCTTTTTTTGGATCACCAACCTCAAAATTTTCTGTATACTTCTTTAATCTTTCAACAGCATCATTATACATTGATTTTTCAACTAGCATTCTTGTGGGTGCATTACATGACTGACCTGAATTTCTAAAACATCTCAAAGCGCCTCTTTCTATTGCATCTGGATCCGCATCTTTAAATATTATATTTGCACCTTTGCCACCAAGTTCTAAACTTACTCTTTTAAAATCTTTCGCAGCATTTTGGGAAATTAATGCTCCTGCTCTAGTTGATCCAGTAAATGAAATCATATTAACATCAGGATGACTTGTTAATGCATCACCAGTTGTTGCTCCATCACCATTAACTAAATTGAACACACCTGCTGGAATTTTAGTCTCATCAATAAGTTCAGCCAATATCATTGATGATAATGGAGCTAGTTCAGATGGTTTTAAAACCATAGTGCAGCCAGACGCTATTGCGGGCATTACTTTTAAACAAACCTGATTCATTGGCCAATTCCACGGTGTGATTAGTGCACATACGCCTTTTGGTTCATAAATAAGTCTTTGGTTAGGTGCATGTTCTCCTAATGGTTTTTCAAATTCAAAATTTTTCAAATATCTTATAAATGATTTTAAGTGAGCTGCACCTGTACCAGCTTGAAGTTTCGTTGCAAA
>CACFEW010000039.1 GCA_902565385.1 uncultured Pelagibacteraceae bacterium
TACAATCATATTTTATAGTTTCAGTAATTTTTTAGGTTTAATTGGTTTGGTATTAACAATCTGGATTTATTATTTTTTTAGAGATCCTGATAGAGTAATCATTGAAGATAATAATTATCTGGTTAGCCCTGCTGATGGAGAAATCATAAAAGTTGAAGAAGTTGATGGTCCAAAAGAGCTAGGTTTAGAAAATAAAAAATTTAATAAAATCAGTGTTTTTATGAACGTATTTGATTGCCATGTTAATAGAACTCCATGCGCTGGAAAAATTGAGGAAATTTTATATAAGCCTGGAACATTTGTTAATGCTTCTCTTGATAAAGCAAGTGAAGATAACGAGAGAAATTATTTTAAAATTAAGGACACAGATAATAACGATATTATTGTAGTTCAAATAGCAGGTCTGGTAGCGAGAAGAATAGTTTGTGAATCTAATAAAGATCAAGAGCTAAAACAAGGTGATAGAATTGGAATGATAAGATTTGGCAGCAGAGCAGATGTTTATTATGAGAATTATCAACCATTAGTAAAAGTGGGTCAAAAAGCTATTTCAGGGGAAACACTGTTAGCTAAAAAATAAAATGGAACAACCAAAAAATAATTTGAAGATTGTAGCAGATAAAAAAAGAGCAAGAATGATCTTGCCAAATATGCTTACACTTATTGGGGTTTGCATTGGTTTAACTTCGATACGATTTGCTCTTGATGGAAGGTTTGAACTTGCAATTATAGCAATTCTTTTTGCTGCTTTAATAGATGGTCTTGATGGAAGAATAGCGAGATTAATCAGAGGTACTTCTAAAGTTGGAAAAGAATTAGACTCGCTTACAGATATGATAAGTTTTGGAGTAGCACCAGCGTTTATAATGTATTTCTGGAAGCTCAATACTCTAGGAAGATTTGGTTGGTTGCTTTGTTTAGTGTATGTAATTTGCGTTGCATTACGTTTAGCGCGGTTTAATATCAATTCAAATCAAGAACCTTCATGGAGAGATAATTTTTTTGAGGGAGTTCCGTCACCAGCTGGAGGAATTTTAGTTTTAACACCTTTGATTATTAGTTTAAGCGGTTTTGACTTTGTTCAATTAAATTATGATTTAATGGTACCGATTTTTTTTATTGCGACTTCTTTTTTACTAATTAGTAAATTCCCTAGTTATTCTTTTAAAAAGATAGTGATCCCAAGAAAGACAACAATATTTCTTTTATTTGGAATAGTTCTATTTTTTGGTCTTTTATTGATTTATACTTTTAATGTAATTGCGATAAGCACTGCAATTTATGTACTTTTATTACCAATAAGCTTTTTCCATTTTCAAAAAATTAAGAAACAACACGAAAATGACAAAATTCAAGACGAAGATGACCTTGAAGACGTACTTTAATGAAAAAAAATGTAATCGTTTCTTTAGCCGATGCTAATTATTTTCCTTTACTAGATGAACTGGTAGATTCAATTAAAAGATTTAAACAGAGTGAAGATGTTGCTATTTGCATTTTGGATGCAGGATTAAAACAAGATCAGAGAGATAGTTTATCTAAAAAAGTGGATGAAATTAAAAATGCCGAATGGGATATTGAAGTGCCTGGTTATAAGGTTAAAGGTAAAGAGTGGTTGAAAAGTCAGGTCTCAAGAGCCTTTTTACCTAAATACTTTCCTAACTATGAAAAATATCTGTGGATTGATTGTGATGCATGGGTGAATGATTGGAGTTGCGTAGAATTATATTTTAAGGCTTGTGATGATGGAAAGCTTGGAATTACTCAAACAATTGGCCCAGGATATAAGGTTACATCAAAAGTAAACTGGCTTTTTGGAAAGCTGGCGTTAATCAAATCTCAAAATTTTAAACACGCTGTAAAATCAAAAATTAGTTATGCAGATGCTAGGAAATTAGCTTTTGCCCCACATATTAATATTGGAGTTTTTTCCTTAGAAAAAGACTCTAAAGGATGGAGTACTTGGCAAAATAATTTAGAGAAAACTCTAAAAGCAGGTAATATTTTTGGATCTGAAGGTTTAGCAATTAACATGTCCGTTTATATTGATAATTTAGAAACAGAGTTTCTTCCTTTAAATTGTAATTGGATCACAAGTAATTTACTTCCAAAATATGATCAGAAACAAAGTACATTTGTTGAACCATACTTACCAAATTATAAAATTGGCATAATGCATCTTGCAGCAGGTATTTGGAAAGACGGTAAAGATATGCGAGTGGATAAAACTATTAAAATTGAATTAGATACTTTAGATAAAAAAAAGATACTAAAAAGTTTAAGATATAATACTTAATTGAAAAAAAATAAGATTTCAAAAAATTGGGTTAATAAACAAAGACGGGATACTTATGTGCGTCAATCAAAAGTTGATGGTTATCGAGCTAGGTCTGCATATAAACTAAAAGAGATAGATGAAAAATTTAGAATATTTAAGGGTGGAATGTCAGTTGTAGACATTGGAGCTGCTCCTGGCAGCTGGTCACAGTATGTTGCAAAAGTAGTTAAGAGCGGAAAGATAATCTCCATAGATCTAAAAGAGATGGAAAATATAGAAAATACTTTACAAATTCAGGGTGACTTTACTTTAGTTGATACTCAAAACCAAATTAAAGAATATCTTAAAAAAAAACCAGATGTGGTCATGTCTGATATGGCCGTAAACACAACTGGGATAAAAAATATCGATTCAATTCAAACTGGTGAATTGTGTAAAGAGGCGATGGTTTTTTCAAAGGATGTGATTTCAGAAAAGGGTTTTTTTATTTCAAAAATATTTATGGGTAGTACCTTTAATGAAATTGTCGCACTGGGAAAAAAACTTTTTAAGGAAGTAAAGGTTTTTAAACCAAAATCTAGTAGAAAAGACTCTAAAGAAAGTTTTATAATTTGTAAAAATCTTAGATAGTTTCTTTAAATTTTAAAGGAATCGTATATAAATGATTATGGTTCCTATAAAAGAAGCACTCACCTTTGATGATGTAACTCT
>CACFEW010000040.1 GCA_902565385.1 uncultured Pelagibacteraceae bacterium
ATGAAAAACTCCATAGAAAAGACAATAAATATGATTTGTTTATTTTGATAAAATACAATTACAAAAAAGTTAAAAGAAATAAAGGGAGTGCTATTTTTTTACATTTAACAAAAGATTATTCTGTTACTAAGGGATGTGTAGCAATTAAAAAAAAAGATTTTTTAATATTAAATAAATTGATTAACAAAAAAACAAAAATAAAAATCACGTAGTTCGCTTCCCAAAAATCCCTGTACCGATTCTTAGATAAGTCGAATTGTATTCCAATGCATCAAGATAATCATTGGTCATGCCCATGCTAATTTCGGGAAGATTAATTTTTTTATTCAGTTGCATTAGATCTTTAAAAAAAGGTTTTGGGTCATGGCTATCTGGAGGAATACACATGGTTCCTATAATATCTAATTTTAATGTTTTACAATTATTATAAAATTCTTCTAAATCTGATGGTTCAATTCCAGATTTTTGTTTTTCACCACCTAAATTAATTTGAATAAAAATTTTTATTTTCTTGCGTTTTTTATGTATTTCATTTGAAATCTTATTAGCGAGTTTTAAACTATCCAAAGAATGGATGTAATCAAAGATTTCAACTGCATTTTTGACTTTGTTAGTTTGCAACCTACCAAGCATATGTAGCTTCAAATTTTTATTTAATTCTTTAAGTTTTGGCCATTTTTTCTGTGCTTCCTGAACTTTGTTTTCTCCAAAGTCACAATGACCATATTCAATTAGTGGTATTATATCTTCCTCTGAAAAAGTTTTTGATACTGCAATAACTTTGGGATTATATTCAGATAAGGAGAGAATATTTATTTTATTCTTAATTTTTTTGTTTATTTCAATTAAGTTAATCTGAGTATGATGCATCTTAAAAATCTAAAACAATATTATTTTATAGATAAATTTGATTATTCTCATCTAATTAATTTAGATAAAAATATATCTTTAATTTGGAGAAATAAAAATAAAGAAACTAAGCTTAAAGACTTAGAAAAATTACGTAATTTCTGTAAAAAATATCAAAAAAAACTTTATGTGAGGAATAACATTAAATTAGCACACAAAATTAATGCTGATGGTCTATATATTTCCTCTGGGAATAAAGAATTTATTATAAAATCATTTATTAATAAAAAAAACTTTGAAATTATAGGGTCTGCACATAATTTAAAAGAAATCAAAATTAAAGAACATCAAGGTGTTAGTAAGATTTTTTTATCTCCCATTTTTAAGAAAAAAAGAAATAATCAATTAGGAATATTTAGATATTTGAGCCTTAGAAAATTATCATCTATGGAAGATATAGCTTTAGGTGGAATTAATAGTAAAAATATTAAAAAATTATACTTAATTAAACCATTTGGTTTCGCGGGAATTTCTTTCTTCACATAAAAAAAAGGCCCCTAAAAAGGGGCCTTTTTTCAAAATCAAATATTATGATTAGAATGCAAATGAAGCTACGAAAATAGATGCTTCCGCGTCTTTGTTTGCAGTTCCACCAGCACTTTCAACGCTGTTTACAGCAACAGAGTATGAAATTGAACCCATAGTATACGAAGCTTGTATACCTGTGTTAACTTCATCTTCTCCAACACCATCGAACTCAACTTCTTGTCTACCTGCAGAAACAGTTAGATCATCGTTGATCGCTAAAGAGATACCCATGTGAGTAGCGTCTTGGTCTGTTGAAGCAGTTGCTTCATAATCTACATTAGTTGCTTGAATAGCAGCTGTCATGTTACCCATAGAGTACTTAATACCCATAGTATCATTTTCAGCTAAATCACCATCATCAAACACACCGTAAACTAGTGTTAAACCATCCATCAAACCACTGTAAGAAACAGAATAACCTGTTTCAGCAGAAGCCGCAGCAGCTGGTTTTGGGTTATAAGATACAGATAAATCAAAACCTGCAGCACTTACGTCATATCCCCACTGACCAGTTTGAGTGTTACCTGAAGTATCAAGTAAACCATTATCTACACCTGTAGTGCCAACTTCGTTAGCAGCTTCGTATACTGGCGTATAAGCTTTTGGAACGATATCTTTTACAGAGTCTACTCCGCTTCCACTTGATGAAGCACCTGAGAATGACAATGTACCCATATCACCCATTCCTAATTTAAGATTGTAGTCATCATATGTACCACCATCTAATTCATAGTAGACTGATACAGTCATACCATTATCTAGGTCACCACTTCCGTTAAACTTAACACTGTCACCCATTGCCCAAGGATTTGTATCAGATCTTGAGTCTAGACCAGTATAAGTTAACGACGCGCTACCTGAAACACTTAGCTCGCCAGCATAAGATGCTGTTGCAACTAGTGAAGTAGCTAAAGCAGTTAAACCTACTTTTGTTACTTTGTTCATAAATTTACTCCTTTTTTATAATTAATTATAAACATCGCTGTTTTAGCAAAAAATAGTGGATTTCTTAGCAAATTTTCATAAAAATAGTTATAATTTATCATAGTGTTGCATTTTTACATCACTATTAAGCGCATATTTCCCTGGTTATTTTAAAATGAACATATTCTAATTTTAAAGGTAATATATTGTGCTAAATACTAATATTTTAGTAAAAATCATGATTTCAAAACGCTTAATAATTACTTTTCTGTCAATTATAGTCTTGTTACCTCAAAGTGCTTGTGGGCCATTTAAATACAAAAAAGTAAATGCAGAAAAAGATGTTCCAATTAATGTTAGAGAAAGAGTGAAAAAAAATATGGAAGAAGGAAAAGGTTTCAGACTTATGAACCAATTCAAGAAAGATACTAACTATGATTTTGCAAGTTCAAACCCTTTATGGAGAGCTACATTAGACACCCTAGACTTTATGCCATTAGTTTCAGCTAACTATAGTGGGGGTATTGTTG
>CACFEW010000041.1 GCA_902565385.1 uncultured Pelagibacteraceae bacterium
CTATTAGAGTTTGATTCTGATATTTTAAAAAATATATCAGAGGTTATCAGTGTTTTATCTACACTCAATAATGCTAAAATAAAAATTTCCAATCATATAAAAGATTTTAAATATTCAAGAAAAGAAGACCCTTTAAACTATAAAATTATTGAGAAAGTACACTCATCACTAAATAAATATGAGGAAGAAAATATTCAAACAGCATTGACTCATGGTGATTTTAAATGTGAACATTTATATTCATTGAATACACAACTGGAATACGTAATAGATTGGGAAAATGTTGGTATAAGATCAGTTTTTTTTGATCTTCTTAACTTTTTTGTACCTTGGTTCGTTCATCGTTCTTATAGTTATCAAAATATTAAAGGTTTTATAAATAAGTTTATTGATAATCATCTTCCGCAGCTAAATAAGTTTATAGACAACAAATATGATCTCTACTTTTTAATTTTTGCATTTGAAAGATATGTTCGTATAAAATATCATAGAGCTTCAGGGTTCAATAATAAAGATGCTTACAAAAGATATAATGAACTTTTTAAAAGTTTAATTATTTAATTTAATAAAAAAGCCAAAACAATTATTGTTAGACTATATAGAATTTTTCGGCTAAAAGATGAAATATGTCAATTTTTTTTATTGCAGAAATAGGTATTAATCATAATGGTGATATGAAAATTTGTAAGCAGTTAATTGATTTAGCTGTTGAGGCGGGGTGTGATGCTGTAAAATTCCAAAAGAGAGACATAAAAACTGTTTATACTCAAAAATTTCTGGACGGACACAGAGATAGTCCATGGGGAACTACCCAAAGGGATCAAAAAATAGCTCTTGAATTTAATTTAGAGGACTATGAGGAAATAGACAATTACTGTAAAACAAAAAATATAAACTGGTTTGCTTCTGCCTGGGATAAAAATAGTCAAATGTTTTTAAGAAAATTTAATTGTAAATATAATAAGATTGCTTCTGCAATGTTGGTTGATATTGAATTGTTAAATATGGTTGCAGAAGAAAAAAAGCATACTTTTATTTCAACTGGTTTAAGTACACTAGATGATATTGAAAAAGCAGTGAATATTTTTAAGGAAAAAAAGTGTTCATTTGAATTAATGCATTGTGTTTCAACATATCCAATGAAAATTTCTGATGCAAATTTAAAAACAATATTTACACTTAGGGAAAAATTTAAATGCAATGTTGGATATAGTGGACATGAGACAGGACTCACTGTATCCTTTGCTGCGGCTGCTCTAGGTGTTTCATCTATAGAAAGACACATAACCTTAGACAGATCTATGTATGGATCAGATCAAGCGGCATCCTTGGCCCCACCTGGACTGAAAAAATTAGTTCCAGAAATTAGAAAAATTGAAATTGCTATGGGTGATGGAGTTAAAAGAATAATTGAAGATGAAATACCAATAGCAAAAAAATTAAGAGAGCATATAAAATAAAAATAATTGAGCAAAATTATTTCATTAATCCCAGCAAGAAAAGGAAGTAAAGGTATACCTAATAAAAATTTAATTAATCTTTGTGGCAAACCTCTAATTTCATACGCAATTGAAGCATCAAAACAATCTGCTGTTGATGAAACTTGGGTAAGCTCAGATTCTGATGAAATTTTAAATGTATCAAAAAATTTAGGTGCTAAAACTATAAAAAGACCATCCAAGTTTTCTGATGATAATGCAACAAGTGAATCTGCTTTATTACATTTTGCTGAAAAAGTGGATTTTAATATTTTGGTATTCATTCAATGCACTGCTCCATTAATAAAATACCAGGATATAAACAAAGGAATTGATAAAATAAAAAAATTTGATTCTGTTTTATCAGTTTCAGAGACGCATCAAATGTTTTGGGATGAGAAAGGGCCTCTTTATGATATTAACAATAGGTTAAGGCGTCAAAATAGTAGAAAAAGATATTTAGAAACAGGAAGTTTTTTTATTACCTCAAAAAAAAATTTATTAAAGTTTAAAAATAGGCTATCAGGAAATATCGGTTTTGTGGAAATTCCCAAATATAGATCTTTTGATATTGATAATGATAATGATATAAAAATAGTTGAAACAATTATTAATTCTAAAATGTATAATAATGAATAAAACATTTTTGATTACTGGTGCATCTTCAGGGCTAGGTGAAATATTTTCTAAATCAATTTTAGACATTGCAAAAACTATTATTGCTGTAGGTAGAAATAAAAATAAACTTGTAAAATTAAAAAAAGAAATTAACAAGCTCAAACCTTCAATAGATGTATTTATTATAAGTACAGATTTGTCTAAAGAAGAAGGGCTAAAAAAACTTTTTAAGGAATTTGAAAAACAAAAAAAAATCAAATTTGTCGATGTTTTAATAAATTCAGCTGCCAACTTTACAGTCAAAAAGATTGATAAAATTAATTTAAAAGAATTAAAAAATGATTTTCAAATAAATACTATTTCGCCCTTTATGATTTCAAAATACTTTGGATTAAAAATGAAAAAAAAAAAAAGAGGTACAATTATTAACATAGGTTCATCCTCATCATATGATTGTTCAGAAAATACTTCAATATACTGTTCTACGAAACATGCCCTATTAGGTATGACAAAAGCTTTTAATTCAGAATTAAAATCTTATGGGGTAAAATCGATATTTATAGCTCCTGGTTCTATGAAAACTGCGATGGGAAGAAAAGTTAAAAATCAAGATTTTAATACTTTCATTGATCCACATGAAATTGCCAACATTATGAAATATTTATTGATTAATGAAAAAAGCATGTCAATTGATGAATTAAAAATAAAGAGGTCTATTTATAAATGAGTGTTAGAGTAGATTTAAAGGGTAAAAATATATTAATTACAGGCGCCAATGG
>CACFEW010000042.1 GCA_902565385.1 uncultured Pelagibacteraceae bacterium
TGCTGATGACTGATTTTACAAAAATTTTAGATAAAGCAAAAGAACTTGAGTCTAAAATGAAAGAAAGTCAAAAAAAAATTAAGGAAATAAGAGTGGAGGGAGTTTCAGGTTCAAACTCAGTAAAAGTAATTTTGGATGGCGAAGGAGAGATGCAATCAATCAAATTATCAGAGGAAATTATGAAAGAAGAAAAAACTATAATAGAAGATTTAATAGTTGCAGCACATAATAGTGCTAAGTCACAACTCAAAACAAAAACAGCTGAAGAAATTTCAAAAGCAACAGGTGGACTTGGAATACCTGGATTTAAATGGCCATTATAGTAAATGCAAAATACTTCTGAGATTGAAGAACTTGTTAAATTAATATCAAAGTTGCCTGGTTTGGGCCCTAAATCAGCTAAAAGAATAGTTTTAAAATTAATTAATAATAGGGATGAACTTGTAAAGCCTTTAGCAAAAACTTTAGCAGAAGTTTATAAAAATATTTCTAGGTGTAAAATTTGTGGTGTCTTGAAATCATCAGCTGTTGAGTGTTCTTATGATAATTGTAAGGTTATACAGAGAAAGTATAATCAAATTTGCGTTGTTGAAAATATAGCTGATCAATGGTCAATTGAAAATTCGAATATTTTCAAAGGATATTTTCATATTTTAGGTGGAACGATTTCATCTGCTGGTAATAAAAAAGAGGATTTATTAATTAATTCTTTAATTGAAAGGGTAAAAAAGGATAAAATTGAGGAAATAATTTTAGCTACTAGTGCAACAGTTGAAGGCCAAACGACAGCTTTTTATATTCAGGACAGTTTATCAAATATAGATGTTAAGATCACAAAATTAGCTCAAGGGTTGCCTATTGGTGGAGAAATTGAAAATCTTGATGATGGCACACTTCTATCTGCTTTTAAAAATAGATCTAAAATAAATTCTAATTCAAGCTGATTTTTTTTTTAATCTATTTAAATGTAATAAAGGTTCTGTATATCCGGAAGGTTGTTCTTTACCCTTAAAAATAAGTTCACATGCAGTTTGAAATGCTATGGACCTATCATAATCAGTGCTCATTTTAACATAATTTTGATCATTCTCATTTTGTTTATCCACAATCTTTGCCATTTCTTTCATTATTTCAATAACTTGCATTTTAGTTGTAACACCGTGATGTACCCAGTTTGCAATATGTTGCGAAGAAATTCTCAAAGTTGCCCTGTCTTCCATTAACCCGACATTATTTATATCTGGCACTTTGGAGCAACCCACACCTTGATCAATCCATCTTACTACATAACCAAGTAATGTCTGGGCAGAATTTGAAATTTCTTTATTGATTTCATCAACTGACCAATTTGGTCTATCTGCGATAGGAATGGTAAGTAAATCATCAATTTTAGCCTTATCTCTTTTAGACAACTTTTTTTGAACATCAAAAATATTTATCTCATGATAATGTAAAGCATGTAAAGCTGCTGCAGTTGGAGATGGTACCCACGCACAATTTGCCCCGGCTTTAAGATGACCAGTTTTTTGATCTAACATGTCTTTCATTTTATCTGGCATAGCCCACATTCCTTTGCCTATTTGAGCTTTACCTGAAAAGCCACAAGCCAAACCTATATCAACATTGTTATTTTCATAAGCCTCAATCCATTTTGAAGATTTCATATCACCCTTTTTAATCATCGGTCCTGCCTCCATTGATGTATGCATTTCATCACCTGTACGATCAAGGAAACCTGTGTTTATGAAGAAAACTCTGTGTTTTAAGGTTCTAATGCACTCTTTAAGATTTGATGAAGTTCTTCTCTCTTCATCCATAACTCCAATTTTGCATGTGTATTTTTTTAATTTTAATACCTCTTCAACTTTAGTAAAAATTTCATTTGTAAATGCTGTTTCGTCTGGACCATGCATCTTTGGTTTTACAATATATATTGAACCAGTTCTTGAATTTCCTTTTTTTTTGATATCATGAAGAGCTGCTGCAGTTGTTATAAAAGCATCCATCAATCCCTCTGGAATTTCACTCCCATCTTTCAATATTATTGAGGGACTGGTCATCAAATGACCAACATTCCTGATTAACAAAAGACTTTTACCGTGTAATTTCAATCCTTTTCCTTCTTTTGAAATATAACTTCTGTTTGGATTAAGTTTTCTCTCCAATGTTTTTCCCTCTTTCTCAAATCTTGTTACGAGATCTCCTTTCATTAATCCAAGCCAATTTCTATAACAGATCACTTTATCTTGAGCATCTACTGCTGCAACACTGTCTTCATTATCACATATTGTAGATACTGCTGATTCTAATATTATGTCACTAATGCCTGCATGATCCTGTTGAGCACTAAAAGCTCTTGGATTTTTTAGTATTTCAATATGAAGGTTATTATTTTTTAATATTATTGCTGATGGGCTATCTGCTTCACCTCGATGACCAATAAATTTATTTGCATCTTTCAAAGTTGTAATATCAGTACCTTTTAAAATTTTTAAATCTTTACCTTGAATTGCGATCCCAGTTATTTTTTTCCAGCTAAAATCTTTTAAAGTAAAATATTTATCCAAAAATTCTCTACCATACTTAATTACAATTTCTCCTCGTTCTGGATCATATCTTTCTGAAGTGCTATCTTCAGATGCCTCGATTACATCTGTTCCATACAAACTATCGTATAAACTCATCCATCTTGCGTTAGCAGCATTCAAAGCGTAACGAGCATTCATAATTGGAACAACTAATTGAGGTCCAGCTATTGTAGTGATCTCTTCATCAATATCACTAGTTTCAAT
>CACFEW010000043.1 GCA_902565385.1 uncultured Pelagibacteraceae bacterium
TCCAGGAGCTGAAATCTTGGAAGGATTTGTATTTATTGAAATTTTTTTCTTTAATATTTTTTGGATAGTTCCAACTTCCAAACCACCTAACCTTAAAATTTTTGGTTTTTTTCTGAGATCAATAATTGTAGATTCAACCCCAACTGAAGATCTTCCACCTTCAAGTATATACTTAATTTTTTTTCCAAAATCGTCTTTTACATCTGAAGAAGTTACCGCACTAACCCTGAAAGAAATATTTGCACTAGGTGCTGCGATAGGAAATTTCAAATGTTTCAACAGAATTCTTGCCACTGGATGTTTTGGAAATCTCACAGCAAGAGTATTTTTTTTATTAGTTGCTACTTTTGAAATTTTTGATTTTTTTTTTTGATTTAAGATAAATGTTATTGGCCCAGGACAAAATCTTTTATATAATTTCAAAAAATCAGCGTTTAGATCACAATCATTTTTTAATTTTTTTAAATCATAATAATGAATAATCAGAGGGTTATTCATTGGTCTTTTTTTTAATCTAAATATTTTTTTACACGCTGTATCAGAATATGCATTCCCAGCTATTCCATAAACAGTTTCGGTTGGTATAGCAACACACTCTCTTTTATTTAAGAGATTCCTCGCTTTTTTAATATTTGCAAGATTAATTTTCATGTATTATTTGAGAGTATTATATGAAAGATAAAAATTTACCAAATGATTATAATTCATTATCTCTTGAAGAATTAACCACTGAGGCAAATAAGATGATTGAAGAATTGGAAAATCAAAAGGATTTAGGGAACTCTTTAGACAAGTATCAAGATTTAATTAAACTCAATAATATAATTGAGAAAAAATTTCAAAAAAATACCAAAGAAATAAATGAAAAAACAAAAGAAAAAATATCCAAGATTAATAAAAAAAAAAATGCAAAGAAAATTAAATAAAATTGCAAAAGATACAAATTTGTTTTTAAGAAGATTTATTGCCAAACAAAAAAAATCAAATTTAATAGTTGCAATGAAATATGGTCTTTTTTCTGGAGGAAAAAAAATAAGATCCAAAATTTTAATTGATGTTGGGTCTCTATTTAAGTTAGATTATAAAACTCTTATCGTTATTGGTGCTGCGGTTGAATGTATTCATGCGTATTCATTAATACATGACGATTTACCATGTATGGATGATGACTCTATAAGAAGAGGCAAACCATCTGCACACGTTAAATTTGGAGAGGCTACTGCAGTTTTAGCTGGAAATTCACTTTTAACAATGGCTTTTGAAATTTTAAGTCATAAAGACTTAAGAATTGGTGAAAAAATTAAGATTGATTTAATTAATAAAATTTCTGAAAGCTCAGGCCATCTTGGAATAGCAGGAGGTCAATATTTAGATTTAAATTATGAACGTAAGAAAATTTCTCAAAAAAAGATTGAAGAAATGGAAATTAAAAAAACTGGAAAACTTTTTAGTTTTTGTTGTGCAGCACCATTAATAATTAAGAAAAAAAATAAAAGTGATATTAAGAAATTTGAAAATATTGGTGCTGATATAGGTTTGTTATTTCAGGTCGCTGATGATTTGATTGATTATAAAGGAAGTTTGCTTGTTGCAGGAAAAAAAACTGGTAAGGATAAAAAAAAAGGAAAAGCTACTCTAATTAGTTTACTAGGATACAAAAATACTATTAAATATGCTAATAATTTAATCTTAAGAATAAAAAGTAAATTAAAAAAATATGGATCTAAATCAAAAAATTTGTCAGAAACATTAAATTATATTTTGAGTAGAAATAAATGAAAAAAAAATACGAACTGTTAGATGAAATTAATTTTCCATCAGATTTAAAAAAATTACCTGAGTCAAAATTACAAAAAGTTGCTGATGAATTAAGAGAGGAAATGATCGATGCTGTCTCAGTGACCGGTGGTCATCTTGGAGCAAGTCTTGGAGTCGTAGAATTAACTGTGGCTTTACATTATATTTTTAATACACCCAATGATAAGTTAATCTGGGATGTGGGTCATCAGTGCTATCCACATAAAATTTTAACCGGCAGAAAAGATAGAATAAGAACTCTTAGACAAGGAAATGGTCTTTCTGGTTTTACAAAAAGATCAGAGAGTGAATACGATCCCTTTGGTGCTGCACACAGCTCAACATCAATTTCATCAGCTTTAGGTATAGCAGAAGCAAACAAACTGTCTAATAAATCAGACAATGTAATTGCAGTAATTGGTGATGGGGCAATCAGTGCAGGAATGGCTTATGAAGCTATGAATAATGCTGGTGCTTCAAAAACTAAGATGATCGTAATTTTAAATGATAATGATATGTCAATCGCTAGACCAGTTGGAGCTATGAGCACTTATTTAGCAAAAATTTTTTCAGGAAAGATTTATTTTAGTCTTAGAGAGACTATTAAATTAATTATGTCAGCTTTTTCTAAAAGATTTAGTGCTAAGGCTGGTAAAGCAGAAGATTTATTAAGATCAGCTGTGACAGGTGGAACTTTGTTCAGTTCACTCGGATTTTATTACATTGGCCCAATAGATGGGCATGATTTAAATTCGTTAATTCCAATTTTAAAAAATGCTAGAGACTCTAAGCACGAAGGACCAATTTTAATTCACATTAA
>CACFEW010000044.1 GCA_902565385.1 uncultured Pelagibacteraceae bacterium
ATTTTGGATGGATCATCTACAATTTCTTGATTTGTATCAACAACTTCACCACTAACTGGAGTATAAACATCGCTTGCAGCTTTAGTAGACTCAACAACTCCTGCAGTGCCATCTTTTTCAACATTAGAACCTTTCTCAGGTAGCTCAGCAAACACAATATCTCCTAGCATTTCAGTTGCATGCTTTGTTATGCCGATTGTTGCGACATCACCCTCTAATTTTATCCATTCATGCTCTTTAGAATATTTTACTTCACTCATTAATTTGCTCCTTTTACGTAACTTTTTTTATAAAATGGTAGGCTGCAAATGTTTGCTGCATATTTTTTGCCCCTCACCTCTAAAAATACTTTAGTATTTTTTTTTGAAAATTCATTTTCTACATATCCCATTGCTACAGGGCCATTTACACTAGGTCCAAATGTACCACTAGTAATCTCTCCAATATGGACATCTGATTGATTAAATATTTTTGTTTTTTCTCTAGCAATTATTCTTCCCTCAGGTTTAATCCCAACTCTTATTTTGGTGACACCATCGTTCAATTGTTTAATAATGATGTCTGAACCAATAAAGTCACCTTTAGATATTCTTTCTTTTGAAATTGCCCATTTCAAATTCGCTTCAACTGGAGTTTTATTTTTATCAAGGTCATTACCATACAAGCATAAACCAGCCTCTAATCTTAAAGTATCTCTTGCTCCTAGCCCTACCAATTTAGATCCTTTATCAATTAATTCTCTTGTCAATTTATCTGCAAATTTATTTGGAACCGATATCTCAAAACCATCTTCACCTGTATATCCGGATCGAGTAATGTATACTTTCTGATTTTCGAATACGAACCAGTTTCCAGACATAAAATTTAAATCTTTTACTCCATCAACAACATCATTTAAGATTTGCGATGATTTTGGTCCCTGAATTGCTATTAAAGATCTATTTTCATCCAAAACCATTTTGTACTTTTCGTTTAATAGATCCTTTAATATTTTAAAATCATTATCTTTACATGCTGCATTTAGAATTATTAAAAAACCTTCATCAATTTTTGTAATGATTAAGTCATCTTGTATCCCAGCATCTTTATCCATTAAGAAGCTATATTTTGAATGATTTAATTTCAAATTTTTTAAATCTAATGGAAAAATTTTTTCTAAATCTCTAATTAATTCATTGCCGCCATAGATAAATAATTGACCCATATGTGAAACATCAAAAATACCAGAGTGATTTCTTGTGAATTTATGCTCCTCTACAATACCTTCAGAATATTGGATTGGCATCTGATAACCTGCAAATTCAACAAACTTTGCGTTACAATCTTGATGTAATTGGTAAAGCGATGTTTTTTTTGTTTCCATATTAACTCATTATACCCATCTGTATATTTGCCTGAGAGTTTTGCTCCTTCGGCGAGAATTAAATCTCTTTCCAGAGTTAATATGTTACGGTCCTTTTTGCCTGAGAGATTCCTGGGTAGTTGCTCCTTCGGCGCTACGATAATCTGTAGTCTCTCCCGTAAGTCAATAGTCCTATAAGTGACTTAAAATGTCAATTAGAAACGATTGCTTTTGGTTTTTTTAAAAGCGTATAAAACTGCAGTAATACAGCAAAAAGTATTATTGCTCCTCCTATCAACCCATACAATGATGGTATTTCGTTTACAAAAAGAAAAGCCCATATAGGACCAAGAACAGATTCGGATAGCATGATTATTCCAACCATTGCAGAAGGGGTTGTTCTTGCACCAATCGTTATAAATATAAAACCAAAACCTATTTGAAAAAATCCAGCTAAAAAACCTAAAAAAATATCATGAGGTGAAATCATTATAGTGGGTGATAGTGATAAACCAATAAGACATGAACTTATCCCTGCAACAAATTGTGCTGGGACCATATCAACTGATGGAAATTTTCTAACGATCATTATCAAAACTGCAAAAGTAATTGGCATTGTGAAAGCTGCTAAATTTCCAGATAATTCTCCTGGAGATAATGAATTTCCAACCATTAACAGCACTCCAGACATCGCTAAAATAATTGAGATTAACGTAATTAGATTAATTTTTTCTTTTAAGAAAAAAAAACCAAATATAGCTAAAAATAAGATTTGAAGTGATATGATGAAATTAGTATTAGCAACAGTAGTATTATACATAGCAAAAACATAACCACAAAAACCAATAGATAATATTAATCCACCAATAAAACCTGGTAATCCAGAGTCATGAAACGATTTTAAAACTTTGCTTTTGTAGGTAATTATCAAAAAAGTTAAAACAGTAAGAGAGAAAAATAAGGATCTCCAAAATAATATCTGCCATAATGTTGCCCCCTCAAAAGATTTTACAATTAATCCACCAAAGCTTAAACTAAGAGCACCAAAAAATATCAGTAATGGGCCAGGTAAACTTTTTAAAATATTCATTAAATTTGTGAAATTAAATTTTGAGTCTCTAAGTCATACAATCTAAAAAGGGTTTCTGCACTATTTAAATCGACCTCCTGAAATTTGATAGTTGAGCCAGGAGTTAATTGAACTAATTTATCATAATCAGCACTCACAACGACACCGATTTTAGGATAC
>CACFEW010000045.1 GCA_902565385.1 uncultured Pelagibacteraceae bacterium
GATTATTTGAGCCCTAACATAGAATTATTAGTAGATGACATGTTAGAGCAAAATCAAAAAAGTAAATTAATTAATTTTTTAGAAAAATGGTTAAAAAATAAAATTTCGTTAGTTTTAAAGAGTCTCTATGATTTAAAAGATCTAAAAGATAAGAACTCATCGATAAAAGCCTTAGCTTATCAACTTTATGAAAATAATGGTGTTCTCAAAAGAGATAGTGTATCTGAGTATTTAAAGAAGTTAGAGCAAAATGATAGAAAAATTTTAAGAGACTTGGGCGTAAAATTTGGTAGGTACCATGTCTATTTATTTAAATTGATAAAACCAGAGCCAGTATCATTAAGAACTCTTTTGTGGAAAAATCATAATCAAAAATACTTTAATTTAAAGCCCCCGACTTTTGGTTTAAATTTTTTAAATGGTGACAAATTTCAAAATAAAAACTTTATGTTACTTTGCGGATTTGAAAAATTTAATAATTTCTATATTAGAATAGACATTTTAGAGAGATTATTTGTGCAAATAATAAATTCAAATACAAAGGATATGAAGGAAATAAAAATGGTACCAGAGATGTTAAATTTATTGGGATGTAAAAAAGATGACTTTAAGCAATTACTTAGAGCTATGAGTTATAAGATTTTGGAAAAAGATAACGAAGTTTTCTTTAAATATAATCCAAAAAAGAGGGTAAAGCTTCAAAATAAAGAAAATGTTAAAGAAAATCCTTTTGGTGTATTAAAAAATTTAAATCTTAATTAAAAATATGTTTTTTAAAAAAGATAAGAATGAAAATAATGATTTCTCTAAAGTAGCTGCGCTTTTAATTCACGCAGCTAAAATTGATGAAAACTTCTCAAAAAGCGAGGAAACAATTATAAAACAAGCTCTTTTACAAATAGGTGTAAGCAAAGAAAATTTAGAAAAAATATTTTTAGATGGAAAAAAAATTGAAGAAAATTCTAATCAAATTCTAGAATTTACAAAAGAAGTTAAGAACATGGAAGAAAAGGATAAAATAAAAATAGTTGAGACACTTTGGAGAATAATCTACTCAAATAATGAAGCAGATATTTATGAGACAAGTTTAATGAGAAGACTTGGTGGGCTATTATATATTGATAGTAAATTAATGGGCGATATTAAAGAGAGAATTAAAAATAAAATCTGATCATGACTTACATTGTAAATGACAAATGTATCAAATGTAAATTAATGGACTGTGTTGAGGTCTGCCCTGTAGATTGTTTCTATGAAGGTAAAAATATGCTTGTAATTAAACCTGATGAGTGTATAGATTGTGGCGTTTGCGAACCCGAGTGTCCAGTGGATGCGATTAAAGCTGATACTGAGCCGGGAAGTGAAAAGTGGTTAGAAATCAACAAACAATATTCTGAGATCTGGCCTAACATAAACGAAAAAAAAGATCCGCCTGAGGATCATGAAAAATTTAAAGATGAGCAAAATAAGTTTGAAAAGTATTTTAAAGAAAACCTTTAAAAAAAAATCAAAAATACAAAAATTAAAAAAGACCAATAAGACTAAAAAGCCTAAATTAAAAAAAATAAAAAAAATTCAAAAAATTACTAAAGCAACGTCAAAGGTTTCAAAAAAATTAGTAAAAAAAGCTGAGAAAAAAAATGAAACCCAATCGGAAAGCTTAAGAATTCCAAAAAATAATGAGCTAAAGCCTGAAATTAAAAAAGTTAAGAAACAAAGCACTGAAAAAAGAGAATACAAAATCAAAGACTATGTAGTTTATCCTAAGCATGGAGTTGGCCAAATAACTGAATTTAAGAAAATAAATATTGGAGGAATTGATGTAGAAACCTACATCATTAAATTTGAAAAAGATAAAGCAAATGGGATGGTACCAGTAAATAAACAATCTAACTTACGTCCACTCTCTACAATTAATCAAGTAAACAAAAGCGTATCAATTCTAAAAAGTAAACCTAAAATCAAAAGATCTATGTGGAGTAGAAGAGCACAAGAATACGAAGCAAAGATTTCATCTGGAAAGATTTATGAACTTGCTGAAGTAGTAAGAGATTTGAATAAAGGGGACGATATAATGATTGATCAATCTTACAGTGAAAGGCAGCTTTTTGAAAAAGCTTATGAAAGAATTATTTCTGAGTTTCAAATAGTTTTAAATGTCTCAAAAGAAGAAACACAAAAGAAATTAGATAAAGCTCTAAAAAGAAATCTAAATAAGGATGTAAACGAGGAAAATAAAGCGCCTAAAACATCAAATAATAATGATTTATCTGTTGAAGAGTCAATTTCAGATGTTGAAGAGCAAATAGAGGATTAAAAAAAAACGCCTCCCACACAAAAAGTTATGAGAAGCGTTTTTTATAAAGAATACTAAGTTATTATCTTCTTCTTCTTTTTTTAGCTTTTTTCTTAGCTTTTTTCTTAGCC
>CACFEW010000046.1 GCA_902565385.1 uncultured Pelagibacteraceae bacterium
ACCAGAACCTTGTAGCCCGACCAGCATCATTGGCACTGGTGGAACTGCATTTAAATTTACATCATTATTTTTTTCACCTAAAAGATTAACTAATTCATCATAAACAATTTTTACCACCATATCGCCAGGTGATGTTGATCTAATAATTTCTTGACCTAATGCTTTTGGTTTAACTTTTTCAATAAAATCTTTAGCAACTTCAAGAGAAACATCAGCTTCCAATAAAGCTTGTCTTATTCCTCTCAATCCCTCATCAACCTGATTTTCATCAAGTGATGGGGCTTTTTTTAGAGAGGAAAAAACTTCCTCAAATTTATTTGTTAAATTTTCAAACATATTTATTACACACAGCAGTAATCGCACTAGTGGGCGAACCCTCGCTGACTAGTGTCGATCTCTTTGTTTCCAAAGACACCGCAAATTTAATGTTTTTGCGGAAACTGCCACAAACTATAATAGAGGTTCAAAAAGTCAATAAATAAGTTAAATAACTATATATGGACATCAAAGCTTTTAAAATGGACGGATTGGGTAATGATTTTGTGATAATCGATAATAGAGAAAAAATTACCAATTTGACGAAAGATCAGATAGTAAAAATTTGTGACAGAAATTTTATTGGGTGTGATCAACTAATATTTATTGAGACAGATAGTTCTGCAGATGCAAATTTAAAATTTTTTAATTCAGATGGAGGAGAGTCTGGAGCTTGTGGAAATGGAACTAGATGTGTTGCAAATTTGATTTCAAGTGAAAAAAATAACAAGTCAATAATTTTAAATACGCTATCTGGAAAACTAAAATCTGAAATTTTAGAAAAAAAAATTGTTACAACAGAAATTGGGAAAGCAAAGTTAAAATGGGATGAAATACCTTTATCAAAAGAAATGGATACAAAAAACTTAAATATCAAAATTATTGATACAAATAATAATGAGCACTTAGGTGGCACTGCAATTAATGTGGGTAACCCACATATTGTTTTTTTTGTTAAAAAGATTGAGGATTTCAATATAAAGAAAATTGGCCCTGAGATAGAAAATCACGAAATTTTCCCAGAAAAATGTAACGTAACGATTGCGCAAATTTTAAATAAAAATTTGATCAAAGTAAAAGTTTGGGAAAGAGGAGCTGGTCTTACTAAAGCTTGCGGAACTGCAGCGTGTGCTACAGCATATGCAGGTAAATTAAATAATCTTACAGAAAATAAAACTGATATAGAGTTTGCAACTGGAAAATTATCAATTTCTATAGATGAAAATGATTCTATTCACATGAAAGGACCTGTTTCAAATATTAAAGAAATAAATATAAAATTGTAATGGGAATCTTTGATAAATTTAAAATCGGATTTAAGAAAAGTGCATCAGCGTTTACATCAGGACTTAAAGAAATAATTGTCAAAAAAGAAATTAATGACGAAAATTTAAATAAAATTGAGGAATTTTTAATTCAATCAGATGTGGGGGTTGAAGCTGCCTCTGAAATAAAAGAAATAATTTCTAGAAAAAAAATTGATCCAAATAAAGAACTATCTAGAGAGATAAACTCTATTTTAAAAGAATACATAATTTCTTTGATGAAACCTTTAGAAAATAAATCCTTTTTCGAGAAAAAAGAAAAGCTTAATGCAACATTAATTTCTGGGGTAAACGGCGTTGGGAAAACAACAACTATCGGTAAAATAGGAAAGATATTAAGGAAGAACGGCAGTAAAGTCATATTTGCAGCTTCAGATACATTTCGTGCCGCTGCAATTGAACAACTAGAAAATTGGGCAAGTAAAGTAGATGTTCAAATAGTAAAATCATCTCAAGGAGCTGATCCCGCATCTGTTGCTTTTAAAGCAGTAGATGAAGCTATTAAAAATAATTTTGATCAAGTTTTAATAGATACTGCGGGACGACTCCAAAATAAAAAAAATTTAATGGAAGAATATAAAAAGATAGCGAATGTCACAAAAAAAATAGATCCCAACGCGCCTCATAATGTTATCTTAATTTTAGACGCGACCTCAGGACAAAATGTATTAAATCAAGTCGAAGAATTTAACAAAATCATCCCAATAACTGGTATAGTGATGACAAAATTAGATGGCACAGCCAAGGGAGGAATTTTGTTAGCACTAGCAAAAAAATATAAAATTCCAATTATTGCGCTGGGTTTGGGTGAAAAAGAAGACGACTTACAGTTGTTCGAAGCAGAAAAATTTGCCGAGGCTTTTACTCAAATTAATTGATTAAATTGCTAGAAATTAAAGGCTTGTAGATATTACATTTATAATTATCATCAAATTTATAATGACCACAATCTTTAGAAAATGAGGAGATTATAAAGTCGAATTTACCGGTGGTTGGATAAAGCTCTAGTTTTTTACTGGCAATGTCATATTTAAAATTAGCATTTAAACTTT
>CACFEW010000047.1 GCA_902565385.1 uncultured Pelagibacteraceae bacterium
TACTGGTATTAAAGTAATTGATTTGCTTGCCCCTTACGCAAAAGGAGGAAAAATTGGTTTGTTCGGCGGTGCTGGTGTTGGAAAAACTGTTTTGATTATGGAGTTAATCAATAACGTTGCAAAAGCACATGGTGGCTTTTCAGTTTTTGCAGGTGTAGGGGAAAGAACTAGGGAAGGAAACGATCTTTATCATGAAATGATTGAGTCTGGTGTTATCAAACAGGACGGACCAGGATCCAAAGCAGCATTAGTTTATGGACAAATGAATGAACCCCCAGGCGCTAGAGCTAGAGTAGCACTAACTGGATTGACTGTAGCAGAATATTTTAGAGATCAAGAGGGACAGGATGTACTTTTCTTTGTTGATAATATTTTTAGATTTACTCAAGCAGGCTCAGAAGTTTCAGCACTTTTGGGTAGAATTCCATCTGCAGTTGGTTATCAACCAACGTTAGCAACTGATATGGGTAATCTTCAAGAAAGAATTACCACTACTAACAAAGGATCAATTACCTCAGTACAAGCAATTTATGTGCCTGCAGATGATTTAACTGACCCTGCCCCTGCTACATCTTTTGCTCATTTGGATGCAACAACAGTGCTTTCAAGACAAATAGCTGAAATTGGAATATATCCAGCTGTTGATCCGCTAGACTCAACTTCAAGAATTCTAGACCCTAGAATTGTTGGTGATGAACATTATAGAGTGGCAAGAGATGTTCAAAGAATATTACAATCTTACAAATCATTACAAGATATTATAGCCATTTTGGGTATGGATGAATTATCTGAAGAGGATAAGCTGGTTGTTGCTAGAGCGAGAAAAATTCAAAGATTTTTATCTCAGCCATTTTTTGTTGCAGAAGTTTTCACAGGATCGCCAGGAAAATTGGTAGACTTAGACTCAACCATCAAAGGCTTTGATGCTATTTGTAAAGGTGAATATGATCATTTACCTGAAGCAGCGTTTTATATGGTGGGAACGATTGAAGAGGTAATTGAGAAAGCTAAAAAAATGGAACAAGAAGCTGCTGCTTAATGAGCGAAGAGTTTAAAATTGAAATTGTAAACCCAGAAAAATCTTTTTTAGTAAAAGAGGATGTTTTAGAGGTTGTTGTACCTGCATTTGAGGGTGAAATGGGGATTTTAAAGGATCACATATCAATTATTTCTTTTTTAAAACCTGGAATAATTAAAGTATTTTCGAAATCAGGTGATGAAAATTATTATGTAGAAGATGGAATTATTGAATTTAAAAATAATAATTTATCTATCTTAACAAGTGCAATATTCTCTGTGACAGATTTAGATAAATCTAAACAAGGGGACTTACTCAAAAAAGCTGAAGCGGAAGCAAGCAAATCTGAGATAAGTGATCAGGCTAAATATTTAGCAGATCAAAAAGTTGAAGTTCTAAGATCGATTAACTAATAATAACTCTAATTTTTTTTTAATTTCTTGATAGACGTGTAATTTAAAATCTACCACAACTTTTGTTAAGGATTCTAATTCAATCCATTTCCATTCGAGAAATTCAGGTTTTTTTGTTTTAATATTTATTTCACTATCCTCTCCAGTAAACTTCATTATAAACCATTTCTGTTTTTGTCCTTTATACTTACCCCTCCAAATTATACCCAATAAGTGATCTGGTAATTCATATGTTATAAAACCATCTAATTCTTTAATAAGCTCTACTTTTGTAATACTAGTCTCTTCTTTTAACTCCCTGTATGCGGCGGTAAGAAAATCTTCACCTTCATCAATACCTCCTTGTGGCATTTGCCAAAAGTTTTTTGGGTTGTCTATTCTTCTTGCAACGAAAATTTTATCTTCTTGATTAAGAACAACAATGCCTACACCACTGCGGAGTGGTAGATGTTTATATTGCTCTTTCATTTAACCGTTTAAAAGTTTTAATGCGTAGCTTAGTTGATTATCAGTGTCTGTCTTAATCCTAAATTCATCCGTATCTTCATCAATCTCAATGTCAGGACTTACTCCAACTTCAGAAATTGATTTGCCTGACGGTAGGTAATATTTTGCAACAGTAAGTCTTATTGCTCCTTTATTCTTTAGTGGAATAATTGATTGTACTGAACCCTTTCCATAACTATTTTCTCCTAAAATAATTGCTCTTTTATGATCTTGTAGTGCTCCGGCAACTATTTCTGAAGCAGATGCAGAACCGTAATTAATTAATACAACCAAAGTTTTGCCACTTATCAAATCTCCTTTTTTGGCAAACCATTTTCTATTTTCAGAGGCCTTTCTACTTTTGGTAGATACAATCTCCCCATTATCTAAAAAAAAA
>CACFEW010000048.1 GCA_902565385.1 uncultured Pelagibacteraceae bacterium
TGATTTACTTAAAAAATAAAGATGAAAGTTTTAAATCAACTAATTTATCTCCTGACAACAAAAGAAAAAAAACGCTCTATATTACTTTTGTTTATGATTTTGATTATGGCTTTTTTGGAGATGCTTGGATTAGCTTCAATTTTACCGTTTATGGCTGTGCTTTCAAATCCAGAAATTGTTGAAACCAATGCAATGTTTAAAGCAGGTTTTCAAAGCTTAAACATCTTAGGTGTTGAAACTATTCAGCAGTTTCTCTTCGCATTAGGTATTCTTGTTTTCATATTATTAGTTGTGTCGCTTTCATTTAAAGCTCTTACAATTTATGTTCAAATACGTTTTATTTTAATGTGTCAATACTCTATTGGTAAACGCATGATAAAAGGTTATTTAAATAAGTCTTATAGTTGGTTTTTAAATCGTCATAGTGCTGATCTTGGTAAAACTATCCTCTCTGAAGTTGGCATGGTTGTTAGCAATGGATTAAACCCTATGATTAATCTAATTGCTCGAAGTGTGGTAGCAATTACAATTTTAACATTATTACTAATTGTAGATCCAAAACTTGCTCTGATAGTTTTTTTCACTCTTAGTCTGGCATATGGTTTAATTTACAAATTTACTCGAACTTTTGTAAAAAATATTGGTCAAGAACGTCTAAAAGCTAATCAGTGGCGTTACACAGCTGTTAGTGACTCCTTTGGAGCTATAAAGGAAATTAAAGTTGGGGGATTAGAAAAAACATACATTAAGAGATTTTCTGAACCTGCAAAAAGTTTTGCTATGAATACAGCATCTTTTCAAGTAATAAATCAATTGCCAAGATTTGCTCTTGAAGCATTAGCATTTGGTGGGTTATTATTAATTGTACTTTACTTAATGTCTCGAAGTGGTGATTTTGTAAATGCTATACCTGTTGTTGCCCTATATGCATTTGCTGGATATAGATTAATGCCTGCCTTACAAAATATTTATGGATCAATAAGTCAGTTACGTTTTGTAGGACCAGCACTTGATGATTTGCATAAAGATTTATTGAGTTTAAAAACGTCTGATCAATATAGTGGCATGGATGTACTGCAAGTTAAAAAATCAATAATTTTGAACCATATTTCTTACAACTACCCAAATACATCACGAACTGCATTAAAGAATATACACTTGACTATACCAGCTAATTCCACAGCTGGTATTGTTGGAACTACAGGGAGTGGTAAAACAACGACCGTTGATATTATTCTTGGTTTACTGGAGGCAAAACAAGGAACTTTAGAAGTCGATGGAAAGGTCATAACTAAAAAAAACTTAAGAGCTTGGCAACGAGCAATTGGTTATGTACCTCAACAAATCTTTCTAGCTGATGATACAATATCTGCCAATATTGCATTTGGTATTGAACATAAGTTTATTGATCAAAAAGCAGTTGAGCGTGCAGCTAAAATAGCAAATTTACATGAATTTGTAGTTAATGAGTTACCTAAAAATTATCAAACAATTATTGGTGAACGTGGTATAAGGCTTTCTGGGGGGCAAAGACAGCGAATAGGAATAGCAAGAGCACTCTATAAAAATCCACAGGTATTAATATTAGACGAGGCTACTAGCTCACTTGATAACTTAACTGAAAAAGCGGTCATGGAGGCAGTTCATAATATTGGCAAAGATATTACAATAATTTTAATTGCTCATCGTTTAAGTACTGTTAAAGGGTGTGATGTAATTTTTTCATTAGAAAACGGCGAACTAAAGGGACAAGGGACTTTTGAAGAATTATTACAAGTTAGTGAAACTTTTAAAGCAAACGCTGAAAAAATTTAAAATTACAAAATGTCTACCTTTGTATCAAAAAAAGTTGTAAAAAAATATTTTACTAAGAAAAATTCTTCACATTTTTTAAATGAAATTTACTGGTTAAGAAAACTAAAAAATTACAAATTTATACCTAAAATTTTAAATATTGATTATGAAAATCTTATTCTATCAGTTACTTATGAGGGTGATAGAATTTCTACTAAAAATAAACCATACAATTGGAAAAAACAACTTAAGTTAATCTTAAAGCAACTAAAAAAAAACAATTGTTTTCACTCAGATATTAAGCCTGAAAATTTACTTGTTAAGAAAAAAAAACTAAAATTAATTGATTTTTCTCAGTCTATAAAATTTACTGATTTAGAAAAAAATGTTTTCTTAAAGAATAGAATTTTTTATGATGAATATTCCATTAATAGAATAAATTTGTCAATAAATAGAAACATAATTTTATCAAATGACCTTAGGGTTTTGATAGTCTGGGAACCAAA
>CACFEW010000049.1 GCA_902565385.1 uncultured Pelagibacteraceae bacterium
TTCTTTTTTTAATTTATTAAAAACTTTTCTATTATTTTTATAAATTTTTGCTACCTCTAAGTCAGCATTAAAAACTGGAAAACCAAAACATTTAGCTATGTAAGTTTTGCCAGAACCAATATCGCCTAAAATACCTATTCTTTTCATAAATCTAAAAATCTCTTTAGTTCTTCGTTAATTTTTGGTTCAACCCTATGCCATATTTTAAAAGCCTCGAAAGCCTGATAGATAAACATCATTTTGCCATTCATAACCTGGCAGCCTAAATTTTTTCCGGCTCTTAAAAAGTTAGTTTCTTTTGGATTGTAAATAACATCATAGAATAGCTTTTCTTTATTCATATTATTAAAATTCAAAACTATTTTATCTTCTATGTTTAAACCCAAACTGGTAGCATTAATAATCATATCAAATTCTGGTTGATCTCCCCAATCGACTACACTTACATTTGAAAAAGTTTTTTTTAAGTTTTCAGCCTTTTGTTTTGTTCTATTGCTAACTGTTATTTTTGAGACTCCTAATTTTTCTAAAGCATAAATTATTGAGGGCACTACACCTCCAGCTCCCAATATAAATATTGATTTATTTTTTAGTTCAAATTGAGTTCCCTTTAAACTTAATTCAAAACCTTTTATATCAGTGTTATGACCTACTAGTTTTTTATCGTGCATGTATATAGTATTAACAGATTGGGTAATTTCTGACTCTTCACTAAGCATATCCAAAAAGGGAATCACATCGCTTTTAAAAGGAACAGTAACATTTGCTCCATCTAAGTTATTATCCTTGATTTCAGAAACAATTTTTTGGATTTCATTTTTGTCTATTTTTCTTTTACCGTAATTTGCATTAATATTATTTTTTTCAAACCAATAATTATGTAATTTAGGTGAGAGCGAATGTTCAATAGGATTTCCGATTACAATATATTTTTTCATTTATAATTAACCAAATATTTTTTAATTTTTTCAACCGGGAGTCCCATTATTGTATTTTCGTTTCCTTCAATACTTGAAAATAAACTTCTTCCCTCTCCTTCTATTTGATAAACATTATAGGCATATAACGCCTCATCAGAAATTTTCGCTAAGTAACTTTTTAACTCATCTTCTCTCATTTTTTTCATTGTCAAAATTGCTTTATCCGAATGGTTCCATATCATAGATCCGTTTTTAGAGATACATACTGAACTAATTAAATGATGCTTTTTGCCATTAAGTTTTTTTAAAATTTCTAAAGCTTCCTCTCTGTTATCTGGTTTAGATATTAATTCTCCATTTAAATCAATAACACTATCAGCACCTAAGACTAAATTATCACTAAACTTTCTACTTATCTTATTAGCTTTTAATTCGGCTAAATTTTTAGATATCAATTCTGGTGAGGCTTTTTCTTTTAGTAAACTTAATTTAACTACATCCTCATCAACATTTGATGGTTTTACCTCATTTAAAATATTGTTTTCATCAAGAATTTTCTTTCTAACTTTGCTTTGAGAAGCTAGAATAATTTTAAGCATTTTCTTTATAAATTTCGTATATTTTAATTACCGAGGCAGCTGTTTCTTCTACAGATTTTCTTGTTACATCAATTGATGGCCATTGATATTTTTTAAAAGTATTTTTCGCCATGTCTACCTCTTTTTTAATCTGTTCCAAATCGGTATATAATTTATTAGTATTTTCTTTAAGAGAGCTCATTCTGTTTTTTCTAATTTCAACCAGCCTTTCTGGTTCAGTGTTTAGTCCTATAACACATGAGGCTTTTGGATTTTGTTTTAAAATTTTAGGAATTGAGTCTTCGGTTATTAAAGGTATGTTAGATGTTTTAAGGCCTTTGTTTGCTAAAAAAATAGCTGTAGGAGTTTTGCTTGTTCTGCTAACTCCCAACAAAATTATATCAGATTCTTTTATTTCTTTAACAAGATTGCCATCATCATGATTCATTGTAAATTGAATTGCTTCAATTCTTTTATAATATTCTTCATCCAGGGCATATTGACCACTTGGTTGGTGTGAAGCCTTTTGATTTAAAAGTTTAGAAAAACTTAATATTAAATCACCTAATACTCCAAAACATGGAATTTTTTTTGTGTCACTATTTTTGGCGAGATATTTTGCTAAATTACTATCAACTATAGAATATAAAATTATAGAATTTTTTTCATTTTCTGCGTTTTCTAAAATTTTTAAAATTTGGTTTTCTGTTCTTGTAAAGGAATAAGTGTGTATCCTGTAGTCTATATTTTTAAATT
>CACFEW010000050.1 GCA_902565385.1 uncultured Pelagibacteraceae bacterium
TTGATTAGGATCTTTGACAAATTCTGCTTGACCCCTAATAAACTTATATGTTTCAGGAACATCAATCGCAAAGCACAAAGCAAAGAATACAATTAATAAAAATAACCACTGAAATGTTTTCGGATATTTCTTTAAAAATTCCATAATCTAATTATTATTTTTTCTTCCCCCAAAGACTGTATTGATTATTTTTGTTGGATTGATAGAGCCTATAATTTCATTATTGTTATCAACTACAGCGACTATTTTTTCCTGTGTAAGAATTTTTTCTGCAACATTCTCTATGATTTCATCTTTAGAGACTTTTAAATCACCTAAATCATCTTTCGATGTATCCATTACATCCTTAATCAATAAAACTTTTTCTCTCGGTACTTCTTCAGTAAATTTTCTGACATATTCAGTGGCTGGGTTTAAAACAATATTAGCTGGTGTATCTAACTGCTCAATTATTCCATCTTTCATAATTGCAATTCTGTCAGCAAGTTTTAAAGCCTCATCAAAATCATGTGTAATAAACATAATTGTTTTTTGTAACTTATCTTGAAGTCTTAAAAACTCATCTTGCATCTCTTTTCTAATTAATGGATCCAAAGCTGAAAAAGGCTCATCTAAAAACCAAATATCCGGTTCAACTGCTAAAGATCTTGCTATACCTACTCTTTGTTGTTGTCCTCCTGAAAGTTCTCTTGGAAAATAGTTTTCTCTTCCATCGAGACCAACTAGTTTAACCATATCCATTGCTTTATTTATGCTATCCTCAGTTTTGATCCCTTTAATCTGAAGAGGAAACGCAATGTTCTCAACAACAGTTTTATGTGGGAGTAAGGCAAAGCTTTGAAAAACCATTCCCATTTTATTTCTTCTAAGATCTATTAGATCTTTATTATTTAGTTGTAAGAGGTCCTGACCTTCTATAAAAATTTTACCACCTGTTGCATCAGTTAATCTGGATATACATCTTAATAAAGTTGATTTACCTGATCCTGATAAACCCATAACAACTAACATTTCTCCTTTTGAAACTTCAAAGGAAGCGTTGTTCACTCCTACAATACACCCATTTTCTTGGAAAGTTTTTGCATCAACATTACCATTAGAATCTTGAAGCATTTTTTGAGCATTTGCTCCAAATATTTTATATACATTTTCACATTTGATAACTGGCTCAGACATAAATATTAATTAAGTTATATGAAATTAGGATAAAGTTAAATCCATAATATTGTTACTTTTTCTCCCCCTAAAAATTTTTAATATAATAAACTCTGGTGTCAATTCCTGTACTTAAAAAACTTAATGCTTCACCACTTACAGTTATTGACTCGTCAACTCCAACATTATTTCCACTCACTGTAAACCCTGCAAAACACTTATTTTTTTCCTCATCCCACTTAACAAAAGTTTCATCTATTTTGTTACCATTAATTGTGTAAATTTCATGCGCTCTAAAATTTAAAAAGTTTGCCCCCATAATTGCGCGTTGTGGAATTAATTTTGTAGCTTTACAAACTTGCTCATAAACTTCGTCTGTTAACCTGAAGTGATCTGTGCCATCAAAAGTTACCAATATTCCTGAGGGTAATTTAGAAATTAATTCACTTAATTTCTTTTCTTGAGCAATCCTCTCTTCTTCTAATTTCATTTTTCTAACAAGTTCATCGCCGCCACCAAACATTATATTAAGAACAAAAAATGAAAATGATATTATTAAAATTATTAGCACCAGGCCACCAAACTGTTTTGTAGTCTCAGGTAAATATTTTATTTTACTTAAAAAATTTTCTTTTGACATTTATTCTTGTAGCTTTCCATTTTTCCAAATCCCTGTTTTTTGAGTGCCATCAGACCAAGTAAAAGTTCCCTTGCCATTCATAAACCCTTTTGCCCATTCACCTTCATAAGTTGAACCATCAGGAAAAGTTAAAACACCTACCCCACTCCATTCGCTATTTTTAAACTCACCTTTGTAGATATATCCATTAGGCCAAGTTTCAACTCCTTGTCCGTTTTTCTTAGTACCTACCCACTCACCTTCATAGGTAGTTTTATCTGTGTAAACCCATTTACCAAAACCGTTT